>DAISLG010000215.1:0-3728 GCA_036820565.1 Gaiellaceae bacterium
GGCTCGTCGAGCCTGGCCGAGAGGCCTGATCGGGTCAGTCAGGCAGGGATGGGCGTCTGCTGCTCGGCTTCCGCTGCCGTGACTCGGTCGAGCCACGGCGTCGCCTCGAGCCGCTCGAAGATCTCGCGTGCCTCGGCGAGACCCGCCGCCTCGCCCTGCTCGAGCAGGGTGACCGCGAGCCAGAAGGACATACCGAGGTCACGAAACCGCTGCGCGGCAGCTTCGTAGCCCGCCCCGTCTCCGCCCGCGAGGCGAGCGCGGAAGCGCCGCGCCTGCACGTCGAGATAGGGCGACCGCGAACCGGGAGGAATCGAGTCGATGTAGGTCAGAAGCTCCTCGATCTTCTCCGCCTCGCCGAGCGCGAACGCCGCTTCGAGCGACTCGACGATGGCGAGCCGGACGGTCTGGAACGAGGGGCCGAGGGTGCGGCCCGCCTCGATCGTCGCATCGCCGTCCGCGAGCGCCTCGCGGAGCCGCCCTTCCGCCCGGCGCAGGCAGGTCCGCACCCCAAGGTAGACCGTCCGATCCTGGAGGTCGCTGGAAGCCTCGAGCCGCTCGAACATCGCGAAGACACGGCGTGCCTCGTCGAGCTCACCACGCTGAACGTGAATCTCGACGCCAGAGTCGAGCAGGCTCAGCATCACCCCGCCCGCCTCGATCTGTTCCGCCGTGAAATCTGCTTCCACCGCTTGTGCCTCGTCCCAGCGGCCGAGCATCATCAGCGGGTGGGTCCGCTCGGCGAGCGATGCCCACTCGTACGGACGGTTGCCGAGCTTCCGCGAGAGGGCGAGCGCCTCGTCGAGGTAGCGCAGTGCTTGGTCGTACTCGTCACGCCGGAAGCACCCGTCCGAGAGCAGGAAGTAGCAGACGCTTGCGTCGTCGACGAGCTCGTTGTCGAGCGCGACCTGGAGCGCGTGCCGGAGGAGAGCATCGGCCTCCTGGGTGTGACCGCGGCTGAAGACCGCTGCCGCCTTCGCTCTCAGCGCAAGTGTAAGAACCTCGGGGTAGGCGTGCGCCTCGGCGATGTCGAGGGCCAGCTCGGCACGCTCGGCCGCCAGGTCGAGATTGCCGCTGAACCAATACCCCCGCGAGAGCCGTGCTGCGAGCATCGCCAGATCCTCGTCGGGCTCATCCCCCGAGATAACAGCGAAGGCACGCTCCATGCGCGAGAGTGCCTCGTCGCGCCGCCCGGTGAACGTGTCGACTTCGGCGAACATCGCCAGCCCGCGCGCGGCTGCGTGCGTGTCGCCCAGCTGTTCGTGCAACGCGATCGACTCCTCGAAGAGCGGCCGGGCCGCATCGGGATCGCCGGCCCGTCTCGCCATCTCGCCCGCGCTCCCGAGGAGCACTGCCCGCAGCGCCGGATCGGACGTCAACGCTGCCGCCTGCTCGAAGTACCGCAACGCCTCCGCGGCCGCCGCGAGCGAAGCGGCACGATCGCCGGCACGCGTCAGCATCAGCCGAGCCTTCTCCTTGATCTCGGCGGCGTCATCAGCGTCGGGGCCCGCTTCGTGGGCTGCGAGGTAGTGCGACGCGATCACCTCGACCACCTCGTCCTCATCGGCGGCGAACGCCCCCGTCAGATATTCCGCCGCGGCAAGATGCTTCGCGCGGCGGTCGCGCTTGGCGAGCATCTCGTAGGCGACGTGGCGGACGAGATCTTGCAGGAAGCCGTACTGGCCACGCTCCGGCGAGCGCGGGTCGGCTTGCACGCCAAGCACCTCCTTGCGCACGAGCGACCCGAGCAGCGTCTCGATCTCCGTCGAAGCGCCGGCGAGCGAAATCAGCGCATCTCGCGTGAACGTCTTGCCGAGCACCGCCGCGTCCTGCAGGACGCGCCGTTCCTCCGACGACAACCCGTCGAGCCGGGCCGCGATCAGCGCGTGCAAGGTCTCCGGCACCTCGAGCGCGCCTATCTCGCCGATGGGTCGATAGACAGGCCCATCCTGCACGAGCAGACCGCGATCGAGAAGCATCCGCACCGTCTCGACCGCGTACAGCGGCACGCCCTCAGCCCGCGCGAGAATCTGCTCGCGCAGCGATGTGGGCAAACCGGGGACGAGCCCGACGAGGAGCTCCTCCATCGCAGCGGGCGGCAGCGGCTCGAGGTAGAGCGAGGTGAAGTTGCGCTGCCCGGCGCCCCAGCTTGTGCGGCGCTCGAGCAGCTCCGGGCGTGCGAGCGTGATCACGTAAAGCGGCGAGTTGCGCGACCATTCGAGTAGGTACTCGACGAAGTCGAGCAGGCTCTCGTCCGCCCATTGCATGTCCTCGAACGCGAGCACGGTGGGATAGACGTCGGCGAGCCGCTCGAAGAAGAGCCGCCAGGCGGCGAACAGATCCTGCTTGTCGCGCGCCTCCTGCTCGGCGAGGCCGAGGAGCTGCGCCAGCCGCGGCTCGACGAACCGAAGCTCCTCGGGGTCGGCGATGTGCTCTTCGAGCGTTGCGCGCAGCTTCGCAAGAGCGGAGGCAGGCTCCTCGTCCTCGACGATGCGGCAGCGCATGCGCACCATGTCGGCGAGGGCCCAGTAGGTGACACCTTCGCCGTAGGCGAGGCAGCGGCCGCGGTGCCAGTACGTGAGCTGCGGCAGGCCGTCGAAGTACTTGTAGAACTCCCAGCCGAGACGCGACTTACCGATGCCGGCGATGCCGGTGACCGAGATCAGATGCGCCTTGCGCTCGTCGGCGCAGGTGTGGAAGAGGTCTTTGATCTGCCGCAACTCGCGCGCGCGCCCGACGAACGGCGCCTCGAGCCCGGTCGACTTCAGCGAGCCGCGTGCGCCCGACACGACGCGGAGCGCACGCCAGAGCGGCGTGAGTCCCTCCTTGCCCTTCAGCTCGAACGCGCCCGCCTCCTCGTAGACGACCGCCTGCTCGGTCGCCCGGCGCGTTGCCCCGCCGACGAAGACGGTGCCGGGCTCGGCAACCGACTGCACACGCGAGGCGGTGTTGACGAGGTCACCCGCAACCATCCCCTGCCCCTCGGCGCCGATCGTCACCGCGGCCTCGCCGGTGAGGACGCCCGCACGGGCGCGGAGCTCGGGCGCGCCGACCTCGTCGCCGAGAGCGGAAACGGCGGTGACGAGGTCGAGCGCGGCGCGGACGGCGCGCTCGGCGTCGTCCTCGGTCGCGGTCGGCGTCCCCCACACCGCCATCACCGCATCGCCGATGAACTTCTCGACCGTCCCGCCGTACAGCCCGATCAGCCGGCTGCATGTGTCGAAGTAGCGGGTGAGGAGCTCGCGCACCTCCTCGGCGTCGCGCGACTCGGAGAGCGTCGTGAAGCCGACGAGGTCGGCGAACAGGACGGAGACGAGGCGCCGCTCGGCGGCGGGGGCCTTTGTGGGAGACCGGGTGTCGGGCCCCGCGGCTGCTGGCGGCGAAACCGCGGCGAGCGCGGTCCCGCACTCGCCGCAGAACTTCGTCCCGGGCGCGTTCGCCCCGCCGCACGTGGCGCAGGCGACGACGAGCGCCGTGCCGCATTCGCCGCAGAACTTGCGGTTGAGCTCGTTCTCGGTGCCGCAGCTCGAGCAGACGTTCACGCGAAGAGCCTATCCCGCGACGTTTTGCTGCAACAAGCGCCAGCGGCGAGGCGCCCGCAGAAGCGGCTTGGCTCGGCGCCGGCCGGCAAGAGCTTCCCCCGGCCGAGAGGTAGCAGAGTCGCTTGTGCGAGCGATGCTTCTATGTTTGTCAAGTCGCGATTGGCGGTCCGTGTTCGAGTAGGCGGTAGA
>DAISLG010000216.1:0-3666 GCA_036820565.1 Gaiellaceae bacterium
AAGACTGGACGATGCCGCCTGCCACTTGACAGACGGCACCTCCATATCAGTAGTACCCGAGAGCGTCGAACGCGGCCGGATAGACGATCCGGCCGGCGAGGTCGGGGGTGTATCCCGCGAGCCGCTTGACCATGAAAGCGTCGTCGGGGATCTTCGGATTCGGGGAGACGAAGCCGAGCGCGATCGCCTGCTCGAAGCCGAAGCGAGGGTAGTACCCGGGAATGCCCTCGACGAGGACGGCAGGCTCGCCTGCTTCTTCGGCGCGGCCGAGCGCGTCCCGGATCAGCCGTGCCCCCACACCGATGCGCTGGCGGTCAGGCCGAACCGACATCGGCGTGAGATTGAGGATCCTTGTACGGGATCCGCCTTCAACGCCGACCCAGCTCAGCATCACGTGAGCAATCACACCGGAGGAGTCCTCGGCGACCAACGCCAGCTCCGGAATGAACTGTTCCGACGCCCGAATGCGCTCGACGAACGACGCGACCTCGTCGGGGTGTCCGACGAATGCCGCGCGGACCACCTCTGCGATCACGGGATGGTCCGCGTCGCGCTCGGGACGGATGACGACGCCCTCGGCCACGGGTGGCGATGGTAATCGGGGCACGCCGCTCGCGCCTCCGGCCACCAGCGCCCCGAACGGCGGCTCGTGGTGGAGCGCTAGCGGTCGTCGTCGCCGATGGCGACCGCGCGTCCAGGCTCGCTCTTCATCCGCAGCATCGCCTCGATGTAGAGCTCGCGCACGACGTCCATGTCCGGCCGCGGATCGTTCCGCCACGAAGGCGGAAGGGAGTCCCGAAGCCGAGCCCGTGTGGCCCGCTCCCGCTCCCAGTGCTCGAGAAGCCGGTCGTCGATCATCGCAGCCGGTATGTCGGCACCTGGAGACGGGTGCTTTAGTTCCCGGCGTGATCCCAGTCGAGGAGCGGTTTCGGCGGCCGTCCGTGATGGGCGTGGTCAACGTCACGCCCGACTCGTTCTCCGACGGCGGAGTGCACCTCGACCCCGATGCGGCAGCCGCTGCGGCGCGTCGCATGGTCGAGGAGGGAGCGGCGATCGTCGACGTCGGGGGCGAGTCGACGCGACCCGGCTCCGCCGGCGTCTCCGCCGAGGAGGAGCTGCGGCGCGTCGTGCCCGTCCTCGACCGGCTCGGCGGCGGGCTCCCGCTCTCGATCGACACGTCCAAAGCCGAGGTCGCGCGCGCGGCGCTCGAGCGCGGGGCGGTTCTCGTGAACGACGTCACGGCGCTCCGGGGCGACCCCGAGCTCGCCGGCGTCGTCGCCGGCTCCGGCGCCTACCTGTGCCTCATGCACATGCAGGGCGAGCCGCGGACGATGCAGGAGCAGCCGCGCTACGAGGACGTCGCGGAGAAGGTCGCCTCGTTCCTGGAGGAACGGATGGCGTTCGCCGTCGCCCAGGGCGTCGCCGAGGAGTGCATCTGCCTCGACCCCGGCATCGGCTTCGGCAAGACGGTCGCCCACAACCTCGAGCTCGTGCACCGACTCGACGTCCTGCTCGCGCTCGGGCGGCCGGTGCTCGTCGGCTTCTCGCGCAAGAGCTCGCTGCGCACGCTCACCGGCTCCGACGACCTGCTCGGGGCGAGCGTCGCGGCCGCCGTCGCCGCTTTCGAGCATGGCGCGACGATCCTGCGCGTCCACGACGTCCAGCCGCATGTGGACGCGTTGACCGTCGCCGCGGCGCTGGCGTGATTACGGTCGAGGTCCGCGAACTGCGCGTCTTCGGGCGGCATGGCGTGCACGAGGAGGAGCGCGAGCGCGGCCAGGACTTCCTCTTCGACGTCGAGCTCGAGGTGGGGGAGCGCGGGACGAGCGACCGGATCGAGGACGCGGTCGACTACGTCGAGGTCGCTCGGATGGTGCAGGAGGTCTCCGACGCGACACAGTACGCGCTGCTCGAGGCGCTCGCGGCGGCGGTCGCCGACGAGCTCGAGCGGCGGTTCTCGCCGGAGCGCGTCCGCGTGCGCGTACGGAAGCCGGAAGTCCGGCCGGCGGGCCTCGACGGCACGGTGGCAGCCACCGTTACGAGACCGTGACGCGTGCCTACGTCGGCCTCGGCGCCAATCTCGGCGACCGCGAGCGCACCCTGCGCGCAGCCGCTGACGCTCTCGCAGCCGAGGACGGAATCGACGTCATTGCCGTCTCGACCCTGCGCGAGACCGAGCCGGTCGGCGTCGGCGACCAGCCGCGCTTCCTCAACGGCGTCGTCGCACTCGACACGTCGCTCGGAGCGCGCGAGCTCCTCGACCGCCTGCTCGCCGTCGAGCAGCGCTTCGGCCGCGTCCGCAGCCCGGGCGAACACGGCCCACGGACGCTCGACCTCGACCTCCTTCTCTACGGCTACGAGGAGATCGACGAGCCCGGGCTCACCGTCCCGCACCCGCGCCTGCACGAGCGCCGCTTCGTCCTCGAGCCGCTTGCAGAGCTGGCTCCGAGCCTCGTAGTGCCCGGCCGCGGCGCCGTGGAATCCCTGCTCACAGGGGTACACTGACCGCCGATGTCGCATCTGGACGATCTCGACGAGTACGAGGCCGAGCTAGAGCTTGCGCTGAAGAAGGAGTACCAGGCCGTCTTCGCGCTCTTCCGCTACTGCGTGCTGACGCAGGACGCCACCTACCTCTGCAACAGGCTCGACGTCCAGCAGGCGGTGCCGAGCGCCGCGGGCGGGCTTCCGTTCTTCCAGCTCGAGCTCGAGGACGTCTGGGTCTGGGACAAGAACCGGCCGACGCGGATCATCCCGCGGGCGAAGGTCTTCACCTCGGGCGACGTCACGATCGAGGAGCTGCGCGGCGAGGGCGACGAGCCGCAGCTCACGGCCGAGGCGCTCGCCGAGCGCATCGGCGAGCCGCTCCGCGGCGACGACGACATCTAGGCTCGCGCCGCGATGCTGCTCGCGGTCGACGTCGGCAACACGCAGACGGTCTTCGGGCTCTACGAGGGGCCTGAGCTCGGCGAGCGCTGGCGGATCGCGACGGAGGCGCAGCGGACCGGGGACGAGCTCGGCGCGCTGCTCGCCGACTTCCTCGACGTCAGTGCGATCGACGGGATCTGCCTCTCCTCGACCGTTCCGAGGCTCGTTCCGGAGTACGAGCACCTCGCCGAGCGCTGGGCGAAGGCGGAGCTGCTCGTCGTCGGCCCCGGCGTCCGCACCGGGATCCCGGTCGAGCACGACGCGCCGCGGGACATCGGCCCGGATCGCATCGTCAACGCGGTCGCGGCGAAGGAGCTCTACGGCGCGCCGGCGATCGTCGCCGACTTCGGCACGTCGACGAACTTCGACGTCGTCTCGCCGGAGGGGGCGTACGTCGGCGGCGTCCTCGCCCCCGGAATCGAGGTCTCGATGGACGCGCTCTTCGAGCGAGCGGCCCGCCTCGTCAAGGTCGACTACGTCGAGCCGCCTCAGGTGATCGGCAAGACGACCGCAGGTGCGCTGCAGTCGGGGCTCGTCTACGGCTTCGCCGGCCAGGTGGACGGCATCGTCGACGCCATCCGCGGCGAGCTGGGCGTGGAGGCGCCGGTGATCGGCACCGGGGGCCTGGTCGACCTGATCGCACCGCATTCCCGGACGATCGGCCATGTCGAGCCGTTTCTCACGCTCGAGGGCCTGCGGATCGTCTGGGAGCGGAACCTATAGCGAGCGAGTGCTGTGCAC
>DAISLG010000217.1:0-3656 GCA_036820565.1 Gaiellaceae bacterium
GACGTCGCGTGGATCACCGACGAACTCGATGATCCGGAGCGCATCTCCGTCGTGTTGATGCGGTCGGGGCGGGCCCAGCTGACGGGCGCCGCGGCCGGGATCGTGGGCGTTGGCGTTCTCGCCTCGCTGATGCAACGGAGCACGGCGATGGTGCTCGCCGGAGCCGCCATGCTGTCGCTCGGCCTGTACGTCGTTCTTCGCTTCCGCGAGCACCGGTTCGTACCCGCCTCGACGAGGCGGTGGTCGGCCTCTTGGTCGATCCTCGTGCGCGGGTCGGCCCTCGTGCGTCGCAGCCGCGTAATCCTGCTCATATTCGCAGCGACGTTCTTGGTCAACGGCGCCGCCACCGCCGGTCGACTACAGGCCCGGCGGCTCGTCGACATCGGGTTTCCCTCGAATCCCATCGCGTGGTTCGCTGCCCTCGGTGTCCTCACCCTGCTCGTGGGCACGGCCGCCTTGCGCGTCGTCGAGCCCCATATCGACGGCGCGCGCACAGCCCGGCGCGGCTACGTGATCGCCTGTGCAGCCGGGGTGGTCGGGCTCGTCGGCCTAGCTGGCGCGCCTGAGGAAGTGAGTGGCAGTGCGGCCGTGCTGCTCGTCGCGGGGATCGCACTGCCGCTGACGCGCACCCTGGGCACGATCTGGGTGAACCGGCAGACGAGCGGCGACGTGAGAGCGACCGTGCACTCGTTCCTCGCCCAAGCCGAGTACGCCGGCGAGATCGTGTGCGGGCTCGGCGTCGCCGTGGTCGCCCGGTTCGCGGGCGTATCCATTGCGCTCGTGACCTGCGGTGCGCTGTTCGCGATCACGATCTTTCTCATGCAACGGCTCGGTACTTCACGAACCGCAAGACGCCCGTCCAATTAGTTCGATCCGACGTCACGCCGCGTGGATCGCGCGGGCCGCCGCGATCGACCCTGCCGACCAGCGGCCCTGCTCGTCGGTGCCCCAGGCGAGGGCATGCGCCACGCCCAGCCCGCGGAGGCGCTCGCGGTCCAGTCCGAGGTCTGCCAGGACGTCGAGCCAGCGCCGGGTCGACGCCGTCGAAGCCTCCCCACGCGTGACCGCGTTCCGGAGGAGGCCCACCCCGTCGAGCTCGCGCTCGCCGACGAGCGGCTTGGGGTCGATCACTAGCCAGGGCTCGCGTTGCGCTCGAAGGATGTTCCCCCCGTGCAGGTCCTGGTTCGCCAGGAAGCGTGCGTCCTCGTCCACGTTGCGAAAGACGTCGACGGCGTAGTCGAGCAGCGACTGCTCGAACGGCCGGCCGCCCTGCTCGTAGCGCTGCGGGATCTCGTCGGCCCAGCGCGCCGCCTCGTCGGCGAGCAGCCTGAACGGGTGGGGCTCCTCCGGCTCGATCGCGAGGCGTGGCAGCAGCTCCGCGACGACCGCGGGCTCCTCGACCCCCGCATCCCACAATCGCGTGCCGGGAACGCAGCGCTCGATCACGAAGGCGCGCCGTGCGTCGTCCCGCGCGATCAGCCGGACGGCGCCGGCGCCGTCCCACCTCGCGAGCGCCTCGGCCTCATGATCTGCCTCGAAATGCGTGGGCGCGTTCAGCTTGAGCACCACGTCTCCGGCGGGGACGGCGAGCGAATGAGGCGTCGCGTAGGGCTCCTCGAGCTCGAGGCCCCACGTCTCCGCGCATTCGGCCGCACGCCGCGGCAGCTCGGCGAGCCATTCGGCCTCGCGCCCCCACTCTTCCGCGAGTGCCTGCGGGATCCGCACTACACAGGTTCGAGCGCGCGCCGCGCCGCCTCGTCGAACGAGGTGAGCTCGAACGGGAGCAGCTTCCGCAACCGCTCTTCGCGCGCGACGGTCGGGCTGCGCAGGCCCTCGATCAGCGGGCGCGCCACGGAGGCGTTGACGGGCGTGACGAGCTCGAGCCACAACGCCGACAGCGCCGGCGTGAGCACGGGCACCTCGACGATGCGGGGCCGCCTGCCGAGCAACGCCGCGATCCGCTCGATCATCTGCCTGTAGGTCATCACCTCGGGGCCGCCGGCGTCGAACGCCTCGCCGATTGCCGCGTCGTTGCCGCCGACCCCTGCCAGATACCGCACGATGTCGTCGATCGCGATCGGCTGCGTCGGCGTGGAGACCCAGCTCGGCGTGATCATCACGGGCAGCTTCTTGACGAGGCCGAGGATCGTCTCGAATGCGGCGCTGCCCTTCCCGACCACCATCGCGGCGCGCAGAGTCGTCACGGGCACCCCGTCCGCGGCGAGGCGCTCGCCCGTCTCGCGCCGGCTGCGCAGGTGCGGGGACGCATCGGGGTCGTCTCCTCCGAGGCCGCCCAGGTAGACGATCTGCTCGACTCGTGCGCGAGCCGCCGCTCGCGAGACGTTTCCCGCGGCCTCACGGTCCTGGCGCTCGAAGTCGCGCGCACCGAGCGAGTGGACGAGGTAGTAGGCGAGTCCCGCTCCCTCGAGCGCGTCCGCGACGCCCACGCCCGAGGCGACGTCGGCCTCGACCCACCGAATTCCGTCCCCGGTGTCGCGCGCCCCGCGCGAGACGGCGACGACCTCGTGCTCGGTGGCGAGCAGCGGCAGGAGCGCCTGGCCGACCACCCCCGTCGCACCGAAGATCGTGACCCTCACCGGGCCACCGCCCCGCGGAAGCGGGCGACCGCCGCCTCGTGCTCGACGAGCGGCTCCGGGTACTCGGCGGTGCCGAGCTCCGGCAGGTATCGCCGCGCGTAGAGGCCCTCGGGGTCGAACCGCTGCGCCTGCCGGATCGGATTCAGCATCCGGTTCGGCCGCGTGTCGGTGCCGGTGCCGGCGACCCACTGCCAGTTGCCCGCGTTACAGGCGACGTCACCGTCCACGAGGTGATCGTAGAAGTGCGCCGCCCCCTCGCGCCAGTCGATCGAGAGGTGCTTGGTCAGGAACGAGCCGGCGACGAGCCGCGCGCGGTTGTGCATGAAGCCCTCGCGGACGAGCTGCCGCATCCCCGCGTCGACCAGCGAATAGCCCGTCCGGCCCTGCTTCCAGGCCTCGAGCGCCTCGGGGTCGTCGCGCCAGCCCGCGCTCCGCGGCCGGAAATCCTCCCGGGCCAGCGCCGGGGTTGCGGCGAGCAGCTGGTGGTGGAAGTCGCGCCAGCAGAGCTGCCGGACGAAGGCCTCGCCGCCCTCTCGCCCGAGCGCCCGCTCGACGACCTCGCCCGGCGAGACGCAGCCGAGATGAAGGTAGGGCGAGAGCCGCGAGGTCGCGTCCGCGGCGAGGTCGTCGCGCAGCTCGTCGTAGCGCGCGAGCCCGTGCTCGAGCCAGCGCGCGAGGCGCTCGCGTCCCGCGGTCTCACCGCCTCGCGGTAGCTCGGGCGCGGGCAGGCCGGGCACGAGCTCGCGCAACTCCGGCAGCGTCCCGCGAGCGACGCCGCCGGGGAGCGCGATCCGCTCCGGAGCCGGCAGCGCCGGCCGCCGCGGCTCGACGCGCCAGCGGCGCCAGTACGGCGTGAAGACGCGAAAGGCCTGGCCGCCGGCCGGGGCGAGGTCGCCCGGTGGGACGACGGTCGCACCGGGAAACGTCTCGAGCTCGATCCGCTCGGCGGCGAGCGCGCGCCGAAGCCGCCGCTCGCGCTTCTGCGCGTAGCGGCTCACGTCCTCGCTCAGGAAGACGCGCTCGGCCCGCGCTTCCCGCGCGGCCCGTAGGTCTCCGCGA
>DAISLG010000218.1:0-3650 GCA_036820565.1 Gaiellaceae bacterium
TCGCGGGCGGCGAGACGATGGTCTTCGACGAGATCGACGCCGGCATCGGCGGCACGACGGCGCACGCGGTCGGCGAGACGCTGCGGCGGCTGGCGGAGCGGGCACAGGTGATCACGATCACGCACCTGCCGCAGATCGCGAGCCTGGCCGAGCGGCACTTCTGCGTCGAGAAGATCCCCGGCGACCCCACGCACACCCGGATCGCGCCGCTGGACGACGCTGCGCGACGCGAGGAGATCGAGCGGATGCTGGGCGGCCGCGAGTTCCTGTCGACGCTGAAGTGAGCTTCGTCGAGTTCACCGGCCACGCGCGGCTCGACCGCCGCACGAAGGCCCTGACGAAGCGGCTCTCGCCCGACGACATCGCGATCGTCGACCACACCGACATCGACCGCGTGTCGGCCGAGGAGCTGCTCGAGTCGGGCGTGCGCGTCGTCGTCAACGTGGCGCCGTCGCAGAGCGGGCGCTACCCGAATCCGGGTCCGCTCCTGCTCGTGCGCGGCGGCGTCCGCGTGATCGACGCCCCCGGGGCCGACCTGTTCGAGACCGTCTCCGACGGCGAGCTGCTGACGGTCCGCGGCTCGAGCCTCTTCCGCAACGGCGTCTGCGTCGCGTCCGGGCGCGCGCTGGCGGAGCGCGAGCTCGTGGGCGCGCTCGCGGAGCAGCGGGGGCGGGTGACGGAGGCGCTCCAGTCGTTCGCCGAGAACACGATGCAGTACCTCCGCGACGAGGGGCGGCTCCTGACCGAGGGGATCGACTTCCCGCCGCTCACGACGCGGTTCCGCGACCGGCACGCGCTCGTCGTCGCGCGCGGGCCGGGGCACAAGCGCGACCTGCGGATGGTGCGTCCGTACGTGCGGGACTTCAAGCCGGTGCTGATCGCAGTCGACGGCGGCGCCGACGCGCTGCTCGAGGCGGGCTGGAAGCCGGACGTGATCACCGGTGACATGGACTCCGTCACCGATCGCGCGCTCCGGTCGGGCGCCGAGATCGTCGTCCACGCCTACGCCGACGGCACCGCGCCGGGCGCGGCGAGGCTCGAGCGCCTCGGCGTCTCCTACCACGCCGTCCGCTTCACGGGGATCAGCGAGGACATCGCGCTCCTGCTCGCCTACGAGAAGGGCGCCGACCTGATCGTCGCGGTCGGCACGCACTTCAACTTGATCGAGTTCCTCGAGCGGGACCGGGACGGAATGTCGTCGACGTTCGTGACGCGGCTGAAGGTGGGGGAGATCCTCGTCGACGCGAAGGGCGTCTCGCGGCTCGTGCGGCGCGGCGTCGGAGTGTGGCCGTTCGTCCTGGTCGCGCTCGCCGGGCTCGCGGCGATCGTCGTCGCCGTGCTCGCCTCGCCCGCGCTCCGGCACCTGATCGAGCTGCTCGTCCAGCGCGTCGTCGGCTGATGCCGCGCGCTGCGCTCGGGCGGCTGCCCGCGCTGTGCCAAACTGCGGCCGATGCTTGATCTGCGCTACCACGCGATCTCGCTCGCGGCAGTCTTCCTCGCGCTCGTGATCGGGATCCTCGTCGGGGTCGGCATCTCCGGCCGGGGCTTCGTCGACAAGTCGGAGCGGCGCGTGCTGGACAACCGGATCGCGCAGCTCGAGGCGCAGGTCGAGCAGGAGTCCGCGCGCTCGACGCAGCTCGGGCGGGAGCAGGAGGTGGCCCAGAAGTTCATCGAGAGCGCCTATCCGGCGCTGATGAACGAGCGGCTCCGCGGCCGGCTGATCGCCGTGCTCGTGATCGGGCCGACCTCGACGGAGGCGCAGAAGAACGTCGAGGCGGCGCTCGCCGACGCCGACGCCCAGCCCGGCACGCGCTTCCGCGCGCTGAACGTGCCGGTGAGCGCCGCCGCCCTGACCGGCTCGCCCGGCGACGTCGGCCGGAAGCTGGGGGAGGAGCTCGTCATGGGCGGCAAGGCGCCGGACTGGGACCAGCTCTCGAGCGCAGTCGCCGAGAAGCGCGGCGTCAAGGGCCGCCCCGTCGACGGCGTCGTCGTCGTCCGCTCTGCCCGGCCGCAGAACGGCGAGACGGCGGAGCTCCTGCGCGGCATCTACGCCGGCGTCCAGGCCGCGGACCTGCCGGCGATCGGCGTCGACACGAGCGACAGCGCGCTGAACGCGATCGCCGTCTTCCACCGGGCGGGCCTCTCGACGGTGGACGACGTCGACACGCGCACCGGGAAGCTCGCGCTCGCCCTCCTGCTCGCGGGCGGGACGCCGGGCCAGTACGGCGCGCGCGAGCCGTCGCCGCTGCCGAGGATCGAGCCCGTCGCGCCCGCGCCCCGGCCGGGTGCCTGAGCCGCGCACGATCCTCGTCGCCGCACGCGACGAGGAGGCGACCGTCGCGGCGACCGTCACGGCACTCCGGAAGGCGTTCCCCGAAGCCGAGGTGATCGTCGCCGACGACGGGTCGGCCGACGGCACCGCCGACGCCGCCGAGGAGGCGGGCGCGATCGTCCTCCGTCTCCGGCGGCGCGGGAAGGGCCAGGCGCTCTCGGAGGCCGAGCGGGCTGCCGCCCCGGGGCCGATCCTGCTCTGCGACGCCGAGCTCTCCGGCGACCTGCGGCCGCTCGCGGCGAGCGACGCCGACCTCGCGGTCGCCGTCTTCGCCGAGCGCCAGGGCGGCGGCTTCGGGATCGCCAAGCGCACGGGCCGCGCCCTCGTCCGCGCGCTCTCCGGCTACGACCCGCGCGAGCCGCTCTCGGGCCAGCGCGTTTTCTCCGAACGCGCGCGCCGCGCCTGCTTCCCGCTCGCGCCCGGCTTCGGCTGCGAGGTGCGGGCGACGATCGACGCCGTCCGGGCGGGCCTCCGCGTCGAGGAGATCGAGCTGCCGCTCTCCCACCGGGCGACCGGCAGGGACGCCCGCGGGTTCGCCCACCGCGGCCGCCAGCTCGCGGACGCGCTGCTCGCGTGCGGGCCGCTGGCGAGAAACCACCGCGGAGTGCGGTTGCCGCTCGTAGGCTGGATCGCCGGCGTCCACGAGCCCACCGTCGCCGCGATCGGGCTCGCCGACGACCTCTGGAGCGGGCCCGAGCGCGGCTTCCGCGCCCACCTGCGCGCCGGCAGGACGACCGGCGTGCTGAAGCTCGTCGGCATCCCCGCGGTCGGGCTCGTGCGCACGCGGAGCCTCTCGGGCGCCCTGCTCGTGGGCCTCGCGGCGAACCTCTTGAACCAGCTCGACACGCGTCCCGGCCGCGCGCTGAAGGCCTATCTCGCCCTCGCCGTCCCGCTCGAGGCCCCGGTCGCGACCGCCGTCCTGCTGCTTCCCTACGATCTTCGGGAGATGGCGATGCTGGGGGATTCGGGGTCGAACGCGCTGGGCGCCGTGCTAGGATTGAGTTCCGTGGATCGGTTCACGGCACGCGGCCGCTGGCTCCTGATCGGAGCTCTTGCGGGCCTCACTCTCCTCGGTGAACGACGCTCGCTCGGCGCCCTGATCGAGCGGACGCCCGTGCTCCGCGAGCTCGACGCGCTCGGCAGGCAGGGCTGATGGCCGCCCGCCCGACGAAGTACGTCTTCGTCACCGGCGGGGTCGTCTCGTCCCTCGGCAAGGGGATCACCGCCGCCTCGCTGGCGCGGCTGCTGAAGTCACGCGGCCTCAAGGTGCAGGTGCAGAAGTTCGACCCGTACATCAACGTCGACCCGGGCACGATGA
>DAISLG010000219.1:0-3642 GCA_036820565.1 Gaiellaceae bacterium
CCGCTTGGCGAGCGTCGGCGGCAAGTTCTCGCTCGTCGGCATCCGCTTCGCGAGCATCGGCGCTGACGCCTCGCGCATCGGCGTCCACCGTACGGGCGTCGGCACCCGCTTGGCGAGCGTCGGCGGCAAGTTCTCGCTCGTTGGCATCCGCTTCACGAGCATCGGCGCTGACGCCTCGCGCGTCGGCGTGTGTCTTGCGGACGTCGGCACCCGCTTCACGAGCGTCGGCGGCGAGTTCGCGCTCGTCGGCATCCGCTTCGCGCGCGTCGGCGGTAACGCCTCGCGCATCAGCGGTCTCCTCACGAGTGTCGGCCGCGACGCCTCGCGCGTCGGCGCCTGGGGCGTACGTCCCGGCATCCGTCGCACGCGCATCGGCGGCAAGCCGTCGTGCGTCGTCAGCTACGCCGCGTGCGTGGGCATCTGTCGCACGCGCATCGGCGGCAAGCCCTCGTGCATCGGCTGCCGTGCCGCGTGCCGCCGCGTCTTCCTGGCGCGCCTGTTCTGCCGTCTCTCCGTCGCCGGAGTCTCTCGCATGGCTCGGAGGCGTAGTCCCAGCCTCTTTGGGTCGCTTCCGCCAGCGCATCCAGCGGAGAGTGCCTCTTTCGGAGAGACGATAAACCTTCGACGTAGGCCAAGCGGCCGGCCCCGGTTCAACCTCGCGAGGTATGCAGCCGGAGCCACGCAGCGAGGTTGCGCGCCTCCTCGCCGGCGGTCGCACCGTGCGGGACCGGCTCGACGCGCCGCGGTGCGGGCGCCTTCCCGCCGGGGAGCTGCGTGATCCCGAGCCAGAGCACGAGCACGAGCGCGAGCACGACGGGAACGGCGAGGCGCCACAGGCGGATCCGCGGGCGGTGGCGCGTCGGCGTGACGCGCGTGACCCCGGTCGGGGCGACCCGGGTCGTCTCTTCGCCGCGGAGAGCCGAGGCCACCTGGGAGACGGTCGGCCGCCGGGCGGGATCGCGCTCGACGCAGGCGGAGAGGGTCTCGCCGATGCCGCGCGGCGTCGGTCCCTCGATCAGGTTCCGCAGCACGACCCCGAGCGAGTAGATGTCGGCCGCGGTCGTCACCTCGTGCCCGGCCGCCTGCTCGGGGGCGAGGTACGCGAGCGTCCCGAGCACCGTCCCCGCCTGGGTCATCCGCGTCTCCTCGACGGCGCGCGCGATGCCGAAGTCGGCGATCTTGAGCGTCCCGTCGGCCCGCAGCAGCAGGTTTCCCGGCTTCAGGTCGCGGTGGACGACCCCGGCGGCGTGCGCCTGCTCGAGCCCGGCGCAGAGCTGGAGGCCGAGCCTGGTCGCCTCCGGCGCCTCGACGTGCACGCCCTCGAGCGTGCGGCCCTCGACGTACTCCATCACGATGAACGGGAGGCCGTCGTCCTCGCCGACGTCGAACACGCGGACGAGGTTCGGGTGCGCGAGCCGGCCGGCGATGCGCGCCTCGCGCAGGAAGCGGTCGCGGAACTCGGGGTCGCCGGCCAGATGCTCGGCGAGGATCTTGACCGCGACCGGGCGGTCGAGCTCCGTGTCGCGCGCGAGCCAGACGACCGCCATCCCGCCCCGCCCGAGCTCCCGCTCCAGCTCGTACCGGCCGGCGATCAATCGCCCTTCTCCTTCTTTCCGTGGCCGTGCTTGCCCTCGCCGTGCCCGCGGCCCGGGCGCGGGACGCAGACGAAGGCGTGGGCGGCGAGCGCGTTGACGGCGGCGCCGAGGTTCTCGGCGAGCGCCGGCGGCACGCGGTGCGCGTTGACCGCGGCGACGTAGTCGCTCTGGAGCGCTGCCGCCGCCGCCTGCGCGCGACAGCCGTCGTTCGCGGCGATCAGGGCGGCGACCCGTTCGGCGCGGGCCGCGAGCCGCGTGCCGAGCGCGTGGCCGAGCTTCGGCACGGGCGGCGCCGGCTTCGTCCCGCAGCCGGCGAGCAGCAGGCATGCCGCGATCGCAGCCGCGCACCTCATGCGCCGAGCGCCAGCCGCTCGGCGAGGACGGGAGGGAGGCCGCGCTCGCGGATCTCCGCCTGCGTCTGCTCGATCGCATAGTCCGTCCGCCGGAACGACGCGAGGCCGCGCGCCTGGTCGAGCAGGAGCCAGGCGGCGCGGGAGTCGCCGTCGCGCGGCTGGCCGACCGACCCAGGGTTCAGCAGGAAGCGCGCGTCCTCCAGCTCGAGCTCGGTGCCGCCGGGCGCGATCCCGCCCATGATCTCCCCGTCGACGAGCCCGAGCGCGAGCGGGAGATGGCTGTGACCGACGAGCACGACGGGAGCCGAGGTGAGCTCGAGCGAGGCGCCCGCGATCTCCTCGCTGAGCACGTAGTCCCAGACCGGGTCCCGAGGGCTGCCGTGGTAGAGCTCGGCCCCAGGCAGTTCCGCCTGCGGCGCGAGGCCCGCGAGGAACGCGCGCGGCCCGTCCTCGAGCACCTCCGCCGTCCAGCGGGCGGCCGCAGCCGCGTCGCCGGAGAACTCGTCGATCGAGATCGTGCCGAGCACACCGAGATCATGGTTTCCTACGAGCGTGACCCCCGCAACTTCCTCGACGCGAGCGCAGCACCGATTGGGGCGAGGGCCGTAGCCGACCACGTCTCCGAGGCACCAGATCGCATCCGGCGACTCGCCGTCGATCGCGCGGAGGACCGCTTCGAGCGCGTGCCAATTGCCGTGGATGTCTGAGATGACTGCGACGCGCATGAGGACGGTCGGGCGGCTCGCAACACTAGCCGCCTTCGCGGTCGCGTGGCTCGGTGCGGCAATCCTCCTCTGGCGCACGCAGGTGCCGTCCGGCCTCGACACGGGAGGCCTTGACGTCCATCGCTACTTCACGCCGCTGGAGCTCGGCAAGGCGCGGAGCTACGCCGGGTTCGCCCGGATCGACTGGCTCCTCTCGGTCGCGGCGACGATCGTCGCGCTCGCGGTGCTCTCGCGCAGGGCGCCGAGGATCGCCCGCGGGATCGGTCTCGGCCGCGTCGGCACCGCGATCGTCGTCGGGATGGTGATCCTCGTGACGCTGTGGTTCGTCTCGCTGCCGTTCGGGATCGCGCAGCAGTGGTGGGATCACCGGCACGGGCTCGCCCCGGGGAACTACCTCGCGTGGCTCCTCGCGCCGTGGGCGCAGCTCTCGTCCGAGGCGGGCTTCGCGATGGCGACGATCGTGATCGTCGTCGGCCTCGCGTCGAAGCTCGGCCGGCGCTGGTGGATCGTCGGCGCCCCGGTCTTCGTCGCGCTCGCCGCACTGTTCGCGTTCACGTCCGGCTGGATCCTCGGCGCGGGCACGCACGGGCTCTCGCCGGGCCTGCGGCAGCGGGTGACGATGCTCGAGCGACGCGAGCACGTCCTGGGGACGCCGGTCTCGGTCGAGACGGTCAGCGACTTCACGCACGAAGCGAACGCGTACTCGGTCGGGACCGGCCCGAGCAGGCACGTCGTCATCTGGGACACGCTCCTCGACGGCCGCTTCTCCGACGGCGAGGTGAACGTCGTCGTCGCCCACGAGCTCGGCCACGTCGCGCGCCGCCACATCCTCAAGGGCGTCGCCTGGTTCGCGCTGCTCGCGTTCCCGGGGGCGTTCCTCGTCGCGGAGATCACGCGCCGCCGCAGCGCGGACGGCCTCGCCGATCCGGGAAACCTGCCGTTCGCCCTCCTCGTCCTGACCGTGCTGAA
>DAISLG010000220.1:0-3636 GCA_036820565.1 Gaiellaceae bacterium
TCCTAGGCACACCCTTTCGGGGGATTTCCAGGGCTAAATCGCAAGTTTTACTGAGTGAGCGGCATCTCAATCTGTGCGGCCCGACCTGCACCACGGACCGAAGGACGATATGCCCAACCTCCGCTCGACCCACCTCTTCATCTGCTCGCGCCTCCGGGAGGAGAGCGGGATCGCGCTCGTGCTGGCGCTCGCGATCACGGCCGCCCTGACCGTCAGCGCGACGGCCGCCGTGACGTTCACCGCGTCGAGCGCACGCTCGTCCGACCGCTCGAAGGCCGACCAGACCGCCCTCGCGCTCGCGGAGGCGGGTCTCTCGAACGCGACCGCGGTGCTCGGCAACCCGTCGAACAACGCGCTCCAAGCGGCGACGCTGCCGTCCTCCGAGGCGACGGCGAGCTCGGTCCAGTATGAGGCCGGTACCGCCAAGTGGTGGGGATCGCTGAACCCCGCGACGCAGACGTGGTCGCTCGTCGGGAAGGGGATCGTCCGCAGCGCAGACCCGAACGCGCCGTCCGTCACGCGCACCGTCGGGGAGTCGATCGACGTGCTCGCCAACCTGACCCAGCCGTTGAACAACCAGGCCTGGAACTACCTGATGGCGCGGCGGACGGGCGACCCCGACCACTGTGACCAGGAGCTTCGCCAGTCCGTCACGGTCCGGGCCCCGCTCTACGTCAGCGGGAACCTCTGCATGTTCAACACGGCGTCGGTGATGCCGGGGGTCGGCCCGCCGAGCCCGGTGCCCGCCGTCAACCTCGTCGTCGCCGGCAGCGCGAGCTTCGCGAACACCTCGCACGTGGGCGAGACCGGGTCGAGGATCGCCTCGGCCTACATCGCCAACGGCTGCAACGGCCACGTCCCGTGCTCGTTCAACTCGGCCGACCCGGTCTGGGCGACGGCCTCCGGTCAGGTTCCTCCCGCGATCACTGCGCCCACCGTCGACTGGGACTACTGGTACGCGAACGCGAGCCCCGGCCCGCGCCACCCGTGCGCGGTGACCGCGGGAACGCCGCCGATCCTCGACAACAACGCCTTCCGCGACTCGCCCAACGGGAGCGTGCCCGTCTTCGACCTGACGCCGGTGGACGCCGACTACACCTGCCGGAACGTCAGCGGCGGCGGTGCCGTGATCGGCGAGCTCTCGTGGAACCACACGACGAAGGTGCTGACCGTCCGGGGGGCGATCTTCATCGACGGCAGCGTGCTCGTCTCGCAGGGCCCCGTCAACTACAACGGGCAGGCGTCGCTCTACCTCTCCGGGACGTTCACGATGGGGACGACCACCCAGCTCTGCGGCGGCGTCGTCGCGGGCCATTGCGACTTCGGCGCGTGGAACCCGAACACGGAGCTCCTGCTCGTGATCGCGAACGGCGACGACGGCTCCCGGGTGAGCGCGGCGCTGAACCAGTCGTCGGACTTCCAGGGCGGGATCTACGCGACGAACGACGTCGTCATCGGCCAGTCGGCGAACCTCGAGGGCCCGCTGCTCGGCGGCAGCCTGATCCTGAACAACACCGTCGACGCGAAGCCGTTCCCGGTGATCGACACCGTCCCGATCGGCACGCCGGGCAACCCGAACGTGTACGCGCAACCGCAGCAGCCGCGCAACTTCAGCGGATAGTTCATCCTGCCGATAGTGGACGGGATGGACGTCGCCCTCGCCGCGCTGGCGCTCGCCCCCGGGCTCGCGATCGGAAGCTTCCTCAACGTCGTCGCCGCGCGCGTGCCGCTGAAGCGGTCGGTGTCGACGCCCCGCTCCGCCTGCATGACGTGCGGCCAGACGCTTGCCTGGTACGACAACGTCCCGCTCGTCTCCTACGTGCTCCTCCGCGGCCGCTGCCGGAGCTGCGGGGCGAAGATCGGTCTCGTCTATCCCGCCGTCGAGCTCGTGACGGCGCTGCTCGTCGCGGGCTGCGTCCTCCGGTTCGGGCCGACCGCCGACGCGGCGATCGGCGCCTTCTTCTGCATCGCGCTCGTCGCGATCTCGGCCACGGACATCGAGCACCGGATCGTGCCGAACCGGATCGTGCTGCCGGCGGCGGCGATCGTGCTCGTCGCGCGCACGGTCACCGAGCCGAGCGTCGAGTGGATCGCGGGCGGCCTGGGCGCCTCGCTCTTCCTGTTCGTCGCCGCCCTCGCCTACCCGCGCGGGATGGGCATGGGCGACGTCAAGCTCGCGCTGCTCCTCGGCGTCGCCGTCGGGCGCACGGTCCCCGTCGCGATGATGGTGGGGATGATCGCGGCCCTCGTCCCGAGCCTCGTCCTCTTCGCCCGGCACGGCAAGGCGGCGCGCAAGATGGCGATCCCGTTCGCCCCGTTTCTCTCATTCGGGGGATTCGTCGCGCTCTTCGCAGGAGACCGCCTGCTCGACGCGTATCTGACGCTCCTGCACTAGCGCTTCTGCACCAGGCATCACCCGCGCGAGCGCTCAAGGGGCGCGGGGTCGATGCCGATACCTCAATCGAGGGATATGGACTTAGAGCGTCCGCCGAACCTGCGCACCGTCGACTCGGTCGGCAGTGAGACCGAGAGCCCCGCCGAGGGGCTCCGCGGCCCCTCGCAGGTGAACGAGCTCGCGGAGCTCGTCGCCGACCTGATCGGCGCCACCGGCCTCGTCCCCGAGGACAAGCTCGCGCTCGCGCGCGGGCGCGCCGCGCGGCACGGCTCGCTCGCGGAGGCGCTCGTCGAGGAGGGCCTCGCCTCGAGCGACGGGATCGCACGGATGCTCGCCGCGCGGCACGGGATGCCGCTCGTCGAGATCCCGGCGATCGCCGTCTCGCCCGACGCGGCGAGGACGATGCCGCTGCACGTGCTCGAGCGCATCGGCGCGCTCCCGTACGCGATCGAGGACGACCGCCTCCGGGTCGCGATCGCCGATCCCGCGAACGTCCAGGGCATCGACGAGCTGCGGCTCGCCACGCCGCTCAAGATCGAGCTCGCCGTCGCCTCGCGCGAGGACATCCTCTACGAGATCAGGCGCATGGCCCGCTCCGCGGAGGCGATGGGCGCCAGGGCGACCCTCGAGGAAGAGGACCAGCTGCTCGAGGCGGTCGAGGACGAGGACGATCTCGAGCAGGACGACGGGATCTCGGACGCGCCGCTCGTCCGGCTCGTCAACTCCGTCATCTTCCAGGCCGCCGAGGACGGCGCCAGCGACGTGCACTTCGAGCCGCAGGAGGACGCGCTCGCCGTGCGGCTCCGGATCGACGGCGTGCTCCACGAGGTGCAGCGGATCCCGAAGCGGCTCGCACCCGGCGTGACGACCCGCCTGAAGGTGCTCGCCAAGCTCGACATCGCCGAGCGGCGCAAGCCGCAGGACGGCCGCATCTCGCTGAACGCGGCGACCGCCGGCCGCATGCTCGACATCCGCGTCGCGACGCTGCCGACCGTCGAGGGCGAGTCGGTCGTGATGCGCCTGCTCGACAAGTCGAAGAAGCCGCCGACGCTCGAGGAGCTCGGCCTGTCGGAGAGCATGCGCGAGCAGCTGTCGCTGATCGTCCAGAAGCCGACCGGCGCCCTGCTCGTGACCGGGCCGACCGGCTCCGGCAAGTCGACGTCGCTCTACGCGGCGCTGTCGCAGATCAACCGGCCCGAGATCAACATCATCACCGTCGAGGACCCGGTCGAGTACCGGCT
>DAISLG010000221.1:0-3604 GCA_036820565.1 Gaiellaceae bacterium
GCGGCCTCCTGCTCGGTGTCCTGCTGAACCTCGTCGGCACCTACGTCCATGTCGTCGGCGGCCAACTGCGGCTCGCCACCGGGCTCGCGGTGATCCTGCTCGTCCTCCTCGTCAAGCCGTCGGGCCTCTTCGGCCGCGCCGCGGTCGAGCGCGTATGAGGATCGGGCTCGCGCTCCGGCTCGTCGCGCTCACGGCCGCGGTGGTCGGCGTCGTCGTGCTCCCGCACTTCCTCTCGGACTTTCGAGCCTCGCAGTTCGCGTTCGTCGGCCTCTACTTCATTGCGATCCTCGGGCTCGACATCCTCACCGGGTTCAGCGGCCAGATCTCGCTCGGCCACGGCGCCTTCATGGCGGTCGGCGGCTACACGACGGCGATCCTGATGGCGAAGCACGGTGTCCGCGACATCGCCACGATTCCGCTCGCGGCGCTCGTCGCCGGTGCCGTCGGGCTCGTGTTCGGGATCCCGGCGCTCCGCCTCTCGGGCCTCTACCTCGCCCTGGCGACGTTCGGGATCGCGATCTCGCTCCCGTCGATCCTGAAGAAGTTCGACGGCTTCACCGGCGGCTCGACGGGGCTCAACCTGTTCGGCCTGAAGCAGCAGACGGGCGGCGGCGTCGGCGTCCACGTCCTCGGGCATACGTTCACGGAGAACGACTGGCTCTACTACCTGACGTGGTCGATCGGCGGCGTCCTGTTCGTGCTCGCCTGGGCGCTCCTGTCGGGGCGGCTCGGCCGCTCGCTGCGCGCGCTCCGGGACAGCGAGACAGCGGCGGCGTCGTCGGGGATCAACCTCGCGACGCACAAGATTGCCGCCTTCGGGATCTCGGCCGCGTACGCCGGCGTCGCCGGGTCGCTGCTCGCGATCAACATCGCGTACGTCAACCCGGACACCTATCCGATCGTGCTCTCGCTCTACCTGCTAGTCGGCGTCGTGGTCGGTGGCCTCGGCTCGCTCTGGGGGGCCGTCCTCGGCGCGCTCCTGATCGAGTTCCTCCAGCTCTACGCGGGGTCGGTCGTCAGCTTCGTCCCCCTCGTGCACGCGACCTCGAAGACTCCGGGCGTGCCTTCCGTCGTCTTCGGCGCGGTGCTCGTGATCCTGATGCTCGTGCTCCCGACGGGGGTCGGCGGCCTCGTGCGGAGGCTGGCTAGAGTGCGGTCGTGATCCGGAAGATCGGAGCCGTCGCGGCGCTCGCGCTCGTCCTCCTCGGGACGGCGGGCGCGCGGCCGAACGCGACGCCTGGCGTCACGTCGACCTCGATCCTCCTCGGCGGCACCGCGCCGCTGACGGGAGAGGCCGCGGCCGCCGCCGGGGTCGCCCGCGGTGCGGACGCGTACTTCAAGTACGTCAACTCCCGGGGCGGCGTCTACGGGCGCAAGATCGCGTACAAGTATCTGGACGACGCGTACGACCCGTCGAAGACGGTCCAGGCGGTGCGCGAGCTGGTGCAGCAAGATGAAGTCTTCGCGCTCTTCTCGACCGTCGGGACGAACTCGAACCTGGCGGTCCGCGACTACCTGAACGCGAGCAAGGTGCCCCAGCTCTTCGTCGCCGCCGGCGCGACGACCTTCGGCCGCGACTACGCGAAGTATCCGTACACGATCGGGTACCTCCCGACGTATTCGGCGGAGGGCCAGATCTACGCCCGGCGGATCCTCGCGACGAACGCGAAGAAGGCGAAGGTCGCCGTCCTCTACCAGGACGACGACTACGGGCGCGACCTCCTCTCCGGCTTCCAGAAGGGGCTCGGCAGCCACAGGGACATGCTCGTCGCCAAGGTCGGCTACGACCCGGCCTCGTCGGACGTCCAGTCGCAGGTCGCCGAGCTGAAGGCGTCCGGCGCGAACACGTTCTGTGTCTTCGCCTTCGGGAAGTTCGCGATCCAGACGTTCGTCTACGTCTCCAAGCTCGGCTGGAAGCCGCAGATCTACGTGAACGACGTCGCGTCGGCCTCGTCGATCATGCAGCTGATGCCGCAGGCGACCGCCGAGGGCTCGATCTCGATCGTCTTCGCCAAGGATCCGGCGACGCCGAAGTTCGCGAAGGACCCGGGGGTGAAGCTCGCGGGGACGATCATCAAGCGGTTCGTGCCGGGCGGCAACCCCGGCGACGGCTTCCTCGTCGCGGGCATGGTCTCGGCGTTCACGATGGTCGACACGCTGAAGAAGGCCGGCAAGAGCCTCACGCGCGACGGCGTCGTCAAGGCGGCGGTGAACCTGAACGAGGCGAACAACCCGTTCGTCCTTCCGGGGATCGTCGTGAAGACGACGCCGAAGTCGCGCTACCCGATCTCGCAGGTCTCGCTCCAGCGGTGGCACAAGGGCCACTGGGAGCTGTTCGGCGGCCTCATCGGCGCGAAGCCCTAGCGGGCTTCAGCGCGAGCGGCTCGATCGCCGAGCCCAGACCGTAAGCTGGACGCGTGACGCTGCTCGACTCGCCGCTGGAGGAGTTGCTCGCCGAGGCGCGCGCGCTGCGGGACGAGGGCCACGGCCGGCTCGTCACCTACTCGCCGAAGGTCTTCATCCCGCTGACGAAGCTCTGCCGGGACGTCTGTCACTACTGCACGTTCGCCCACCCGCCGCGGCGCGGCGAGCCTGCGTACATGCGGCTGGACGAGGTGCTGGACGTCGCGCGGGCCGGGGCCGCGGCCGGCTGTCGCGAAGCGCTGTTCACGCTCGGCGACAAGCCGGAGGTGCGCTACCGGGCGGCGCGCGACGAGCTCGCGGAGCTCGGCTTCGGCTCGACGCTCGAGTACCTCGCCCGCGCAGCGGAGCTCGTGCTCGAGGAGACCGGGCTCCTGCCGCACCTCAACCCGGGCGTGCTCACGGCCACCGACTTCGAGCTGCTGCGGCCGGTCAGCGCGTCGA
The DNA here is from genome assembly GCA_036820565.1 of Gaiellaceae bacterium. Lineage (GTDB taxonomy): Bacteria > Actinomycetota > Thermoleophilia > Gaiellales > Gaiellaceae > DAISLG01. The sequence goes on from DAISLG010000221.1 coordinate 2,866, forward strand.
TGGGGATCATGCTCGAGACGATCTCGGAGCGGCTGTCCGCGCGCGGCGGCCCGCACTTCGGTTCCCCGGACAAGCTCCCGGCTGCGCGGCTCGAGACGCTTCGGCTCGCGGGCGAGGCGCGCGTCCCGTTCACGACCGGGATCCTGATCGGGATCGGCGAGACGCGCGAGGAGCGGATCGAGGCGCTGCTCGCGATCCGCGACGCGGGCGAGCACGTGCAGGAGGTGATCGTCCAGAACTTCCGCGCGAAGCCGGGGACGAAGATGGCCGCTGCACCCGAGCCTCCGCTCGACGACCTCCTCTGGACGTGCGCCGTCGCCAGGATCCTGCTCGGCCCGCGGGCGTCGATCCAGGCGCCGCCGAACCTGACCGGCGACTTCGCGCGGCTGCTCGACGCGGGGATCGACGACTGGGGGGGCGTCTCGCCCGTCACGATCGACCACGTCAACCCCGAGGCTCCGTGGCCGGAGCTCGAGCTGCTCCGCGCCGCGACGGAGGCGCGCGGCCTCGAGTTGGCGCCGCGCCTGACGGTCTATCCGCGCTTCGTCGATCCCGCCTGGATCGATGCGGGCGTGCTGCCTCACGTCCTCCGCGCATCCGACTCTGCGGGGCTCGCGCGGGAGGACTCGTGGTCGCCGGGCGTGCCCGGCACGATCCCCTTCGTCCCGCGGGACGCGCTCCCGGTCGACACCGCCGACGAGCTCGGCGCCGACGAGATCGAGCGACTCTTTCGCGCCCG
>DAISLG010000222.1:0-3601 GCA_036820565.1 Gaiellaceae bacterium
GAACCAGGGACCTCTCGCGTGTGAAGCGAGCGCTCTCCCGCTGAGCTATGCGCCCTCGGGCGTCAGGTTAGCGCAGCCCGCGGGCCAAGTAACAGTCTGTTACTTGGAGAAACGGCTCTCGGAGGCTGGCTCTGCCCGCCGGGAGCGGACGACGGTCAGGGACGAGAGAAGCCGCGGCACCTGCGAGGGGATCCTTAGGGCTGCTTCCTCCCGGATCTGACCCGGTTCGGAGTCTCGCAGTGCCGCGGGCACGGCCAGTCTAGCGGCCCTAGTTCTTGTTCTGGTCGATGCAGGTCTTGATCTCGCGCAGCTCCTTCGCGCTGATCTTCGCGGGCGGCGCGCCCTGGTAGGGCGAGGGGTTGCCCTTGAAGTCGACGACCGCGTTCTCGACCACGGCGGTCGTTTTCTTCGCCTTGGTGCCGGCGGCCTTGGCCGCGGCCGCGGGGCTCGAGTAGAAGGCGAGCGAGAAGCCGACGCCGGCCGGCGAGGTGCCGTCGATCTTCGTCTGGCTCGGCTGGACGATGAACTCATCGTCGATCAGGCAGTTGCCGACGCTGACCCCGTTGACGCCGCCGCCGCCGTTCGGGCGGTTGCCCAGCCCGCTGCCGCCGGCGCTCGAGCCACTGCTGCTCCTCCCGCACCCTGCCGCGACGAGGCCGAGGAAGGCGAGCAGAGCCAGAAGTGCCGTCGTCCGCGTGAGCCTGGTCATCGGGTCGAACCGCCTTTCGGTGTCGGGGAGAGCTTGCGCAGTGCGCGCCTGGCTAGTTGAATGCAAGAGAATAGCCACGTCGACCCCTCGGGAGGTGCCATGACGCAGACAGCGCTCACGCTCGTCCACGCCGCTTCGGCCCGCCCGCGCCTGCTTTTTCCCTGACGCGTCGCCCGGCCGGAGCCTCGACCCGGCCATCAGCGAACACGAAGGAGCACGGTTGACAGAGCAGGTTGCAGCATCCATCGAAGAGCTCGGGTGGGACGACGCCCGCGAGGCGGAGTTCGCACCCTTCCGCGCGGACGGCCTCGTGCCGGGCCGCGTCGCGATCGAGCACCGGATCGCATACGTCCTGATGACCGGGGCCGGCGAGACCTGGGCGGAGCTGCCCGGCCGGCTGCGGCACGAGGGCGTCAAGCCCGCCGTCGGCGACTGGGTCGCGATCCAGCCGATCGACGGTGGGCGCGCACAGGTGCAGGCGGTCCTCGAGCGGCGCACGAAGTTCTCGCGCAAGACGCTCCAGACCGCGGAGGAGCAGGTGCTCGCGACGAACGTCGACGTCGTCTTCCTCCTCCAGGCGCTGACGAGCGACCTCAACGTCCGGCGCCTCGAGCGGTACCTGACGATGGGCTGGGAGAGCGGCGCCACACCGGTCGTCGTCCTGACCAAGTCCGACGTCTGCGACGACGTCCAGGGACTCGTCGAGATCGTCGAGGCCGTCGCGCTGGGGGTCCCGGTGCATCCGATCTCGAACGTGACGGGGGAGGGCCTCGACGACGTCCGCGCCTACCTGCACGGGAACAGGACCGCGGCGCTGCTCGGCTCGTCGGGAGTCGGGAAGTCGACACTCGTCAACCGGCTGATGGGCGAGGAGGTGCTCGCCACGCAGGAGCTCCGTGCGGACGGGAAGGGGCGGCACACGACCTCGCACCGCCAGCTCCTGCTCGTGCCGGGCGGCGGGATCGTGATCGACACGCCGGGGATGCGCGAGCTTCAGCTCTGGGAGTCGGAGACGGGTCTCGAGGAGACGTTCGACGACGTCGAGAGCCTCGCCGCGGGCTGCCGCTTCAGCGACTGCAAGCACGAGCACGAGCCGGGCTGCGCCGTCACCGCCGCGCTCCTCGACGGGTCGCTGGCGCCGGAGCGGATGGAGAGCTACCGCAAGCTCCAGCGCGAGCTGCGGGCGCTTCAGCTCAAGACCGACGCGCGGGCGCGCGCCGAGCAGCGGCGGGAGTACCGGATCCGCGAGCGGGCGATGCGGAAGAAGCCTTAAAGGGCCTGTAACGAATGGTCGTCGCCTAAAGCCGCCGCTTCGCGGCGTCTTCGCTCCTCCGGAAAAACCCCTTTAGGCCGAGCGGATCGCGGCGAGCACCTGCTCGTCGCGGCCCTCGAGCAGCAGGTCGACGAGGCGCACTCCGCCGACCCCGGCCCGCATGTTCATCAGCTCGTACAGCCGCGTCTCGTCGAAGCCGCGCTCGCGGGCGGTGCTCATGAGCCGCGGGACGATCGCGCGCGGCTTGCCGTCGGCGGCGAACTGCCACGCGGGATACAGGTATTCCTGCGAGCCCGGCGCGCGCACGGCCAGGAGTTCGCCGCCGCGGCGCATCGCGTTCAGGCGGCTCGAGTCGACGCCGAGGCGCTGCGCGAGCCAGTGGGTCGACAGGCTGCACTCCGTCAGGTGCACGCGCACAGGTTAGTCAACGAGCGGACGAGCGCGGTCGGCGAGGAAATCCACGGCCGAAAGGTACTGTGGCCCTCATGATTCGACAAGAATTCCCGGCCCGACGCGACGATCTGCGCAACGTCGCGATCGTCGCGCACGTCGATCACGGCAAGACGACGCTCGTCGACGCGATGCTCTGGCAGTCGGGCTCGTTCCGCGCGAACCAGGACGTGGCCGAGCGGGTGATGGACTCGATGGACCTCGAGCGCGAGAAGGGGATCACGATCCTCGCCAAGAACACGGCCGTCCGGATCGGCGACAAGAAGATCAACATCATCGACACGCCGGGCCACGCGGACTTCGGCGGCGAGGTCGAGCGCGGCCTGACGATGGTCGACGGCGTGCTCCTGCTCGTCGACGCGAGCGAGGGTCCCCTGCCGCAGACGCGGTTCGTCCTGCGCAAGGCGCTCGAGTCGCGACTTCCCGTCGTGCTCGTCGTGAACAAGGTCGACCGCCCGGACGCGCGGGTGCAGGAGGTCGTCGACGAGGTGTACGAGCTCTTCCTCGACCTCGACGCCGGCGAGCACCAGATCGAGTTCCCGATCGTCTACTGCAACGCGCGCGAGGGCCGCGCGGGCTTCGCCCCGGACGAGCTCGCGGACGATCTCGCGCCGCTCGTCGAGACGCTGCTCGCGACCGTGCCGGCGCCGTCGTACGACCCGGATCATCCACTCCAGGCGCTCGTCACGAACCTCGACGCCTCGCCCTACGTCGGCCGGCTCGCGCTCTGCCGGGTCATGCACGGGACGCTGCGCAAGGGCGAGCAGATCGCCTGGTGCCGCGCCGACGGGCAGATCACGAACGCGCGGATCACCGAGCTGTACGTGACCGAGGCGCTCGACCGCGTCCCGGCGGACGAGGCCGGGCCGGGCGAGATCGTCGCTGTCGCGGGCCTCCCCGACGTCACCATCGGCGAGACGATCGCCGACCCGGACGACCCGCGGCCGCTGCCCGTGACCTCCGTCGACGAGCCCTCGCTCTCGATGACGCTCGGCATCAACACGTCGCCGCTCGCCGGCACCGAGGGCGACAAGGTGACCGCGAGCGCCGTGATCGCGCGGCTCGAGCAGGAGCTCGTCGGCAACGTCTCGCTGCGCGTCCAGCCGACCGAGCGGCCGGAGGTCTGGGAGGTGCAGGGCCGCGGCGAGCTCCAGCTCGCGGTGCTCGTC
>DAISLG010000223.1:0-3578 GCA_036820565.1 Gaiellaceae bacterium
TCGCCTGGGCGAGCGTCTTCTCCCCTGACGAGCGCGAACGCGACAGGCCTGCTGTAGTTCCCGTGTGATCCTCGCGATCGACCAGGGGACGACCGGGACGACGTGCCTCGTCGTCGACGACGGGCTGCGACCCGTCGGCCGCGCCTACAGCGAGCTGCGCCAGAGCTTCCCGCGCCCCGGCTGGGTCGAGCACGATCCCGAGGAGATCTGGGCGAGCGTGCTCGCGACTGCGGAGGCCGCGGTGCGCGACGCCGGGATCCGGCCTGCCGACCTGCGTGCGATCGGGATCGCGAACCAGCGCGAGACGACCCTCCTCTGGGACCGCCGCACCGGCCGTGCGGTCGCGCCGGCGATCGTCTGGCAGGACCGGCGCACGGCCGAGCGCTGCCGAGAGCTGCCGGCCGAGCTGATCCGCGAGCGAACCGGGCTCGTTCCCGACCCCTATTTCTCGGCGACGAAGCTCGAGTGGCTGCTGGCGCGGCACTCCGGCGATCTCTCCTTCGGGACGGTGGACTCTTGGCTGGTCTGGAAGCTGACCGGCGGCCGCGTCCACGTGACCGACCGGACGAACGCGTCGCGGACGCTCCTCTTCGGGCTCGACGCGCTCGACTGGGACGACGAGCTGCTCGAGCTCTTCGGCGTCGACCGTGCCCTGCTCCCGCGGCTCGCGGGCTCGTCGGAGGTGGTCGGAGAGGGCGAGCTGCTCGGGGTGACGCTCCCGATCGCGGGGATCGCCGGCGACCAGCAGGCCGCGCTCTTCGGCCAGGGCTGCTTCGAGCAGGGCGAGGCGAAGGCGTCGTACGGGACCGGGAGCTTCGTGCTCGTGAACGTCGGTGACTCGCGTGCGCCCGCGCCCGCGGGTCTGCTCAAGACCGTCGCCGCGGGCGGCGGCTACGCACTCGAGGGCGCCGTGCTCGTCGGCGGCGCCGCGATTCAGTGGCTCCGCGACGGCCTCGGGCTGATCGCGGATGCCGGCGAGAGCGAGGCGCTCGCACGCTCGGTCGAGTCGACCGGCGGCGTCCACTTCGTCCCCGCGCTGACGGGGCTCGGCTCGCCCCATTGGGACGCCGACGCGCGTGGGCTCGTCGCCGGGATCACGCGCGGGACGACGCGCGCCCATCTCGTGCGCGCCGCGCTCGAGGGGATCGCCTTCCAGGTCGCCGACGTGCTCGACGCGCTCGACGAGCCGCTCGCGGTGCTGCGCGCCGACGGCGGCGCGACGGCGAATGGCTTCCTGATGCAATTCCAGGCCGACGTGCTCGGCGTTCCCGTCGAGGTGGCGGCGGAGCGGGAGACGACGGCGCTCGGGGCGGCCGCGCTTGCCGGGCTCGGCGCCGGGCTCTGGGGTGGCGTCGACGAGTTGCGGCCACTGATCCGCCGCGGCGCGCGCTACGAGCCGTCAGCCAGCGCCGCTAGCGCCGAGCGCCGCGGCGAGTGGGAGCTCGCGGTGAGGCGGGCCAGGCTGCGCTGATCCGTCCTGCTCGCAGGCGTGCCCCGCACCCGCGAGCGTCGCGATCGCCCGGTCGGGCGTGACCTCGAACAGCAGGCGGATCTCGCCGGCACGGCGCGTCTGGAGCTTCACCATCCCGTCGGCCGCCTCCGTGACGCACGCGCCGTCGGCGCGCCAGTAGGGCGAGTAGCGAACCGCAAGCCGGTACGAGCCTGGGCGCCCGACTGTCACCCGGATCCCGCTCGGCGAGAGCACGAGGACGCGCGGGCTGCCCGGCCCGGTCACGATCCGCCGTGGCGCCGGCACCGCGAAGATCGTCGTCGGCCCCTCTCGGAAGACCGGCGCGAGCCCCGAGCGGCCGCTGCGGAGGAGCGTGGCCTCTCCGCGCGAGCTGTAGTCGGGCGGTGCCGCCGTCAGTACGACGTAGCCGACGCCGAGCCGGCGCAGCCAGCGCAGGTACGAGCGGCTGCTCAGGTCGCGGTAGAGAGCGGCGTTCTGGGGAAAGTCGTCCTGGCGGAACCAGCCGCGCGCGAGCGGGATCCCGGCGTCCGCGAGGTAGACGGCATCCCAGTGGCCCGCCGTGTCGACGGCCTCGACGCGGTACGACGGGCGCAGCTCATGGCGGAGGTAGCCGATCGCGGGCGCCCAGTAGGCCGCGTTGGCGGACGGGTCGGCCGCGCCGCGCGCGAAGCTGAACGCGAGCGGCGTTGCGTTCCAGGAGAGTGCGAGCGCCATCGCCGCGACGGCCACCGGCAGCGGCTGCCAGCGCCGCAGCGAGAGCGTCAGGGCGGCGAGCGGCACGGCGACGAACCGGAGCCGGACGACGTTCTCGCCGAGGCCGGATGGGACGAGATACGCGGCGGTGCAGGCGAGCAGGTACGCGCCGAAGACGTAGCGCAGGGGGCGCGCGCGCTCGACGCGCCAGGTCAGCGCGAGGCCGGCGGCGCAGAAGCCGACGGCAGCGACGAGCTCCTCCGCCGGGAACGGGAAGCGGCCGCCGTCCGGGAAGATCCGCCACAGCGCCGCTGCGGCGAGGGCGCTCCCGGCGACCGCGACCGCTGGCCGGACGAGGGCCCGGCCACGGCGTGCCGCGGCGAGGCCCGCGAGCACGACGACGAGCAGGAGGAACGCGAGCGGGCTCACCGCCAGGGTCAGGGCGACCAGGATGCCGAACGTCCTGTACCGGTGGGCCTGGAGCGTCGCGAGCGCGGTCAGCGCGACCGCCGAGCCGAGCGCGTACGGGAACGCGCCCGTGATCACCGCGGCGCCCGCGGCCGGCGCGAACATCCGGCTCGCCCACTTCGCCGACGAGCCCCACTCGCGCCCGGCGACGAGGCAGAAGGCGAGGGCGGCGGCGGCGGCGCTCAGGACCGCGAGCAGGCGGATGCCGACCAGCGCCGCGGCCGGGTAGTAGAGCAGGCTGTAGGTGACGAAGCTGTACCGCCCCGCGTACCAGAAGTTGTTCCAGAGCACGAATCCGTGGTCGAGGAAGAGGCCTCGCTGGTAGACGTGCGCGGCGAGGTCGTTGCCGGGCGGGCCCAGCCACACGAGCGCCGCGGCGACCGCAGCCGCGCAGGCGGCGAGGACGAACGGCTCTCTCGGTCGGCGGTGCGGCGGCTTCATATGTGCAACCTTGCGAGTATCACCCGATCCTCGGTTCGGGATGCTGAACGTGACCTGAACGCCCGTCGTCACGCGGCGGGCAGGCGCACGACGAACCGGGCGCCCGCCTCACTCGGCTCCGCCTCGATCTCGCCCGAGGCGGAGCGCGCGAGCCGCCGTGCGAGGGCGAGCCCGAGCCCGGCTCCCGCGCCCGCGACCCGCCCCGCCGAGCCGCGCATGCCAGGATCGAAGATCGTCGCCGCCTCGTCGTCGGCGAGGCCGGGGCCGTCGTCGGCCACCACGAAGGTGACGCGGTGCCCGGCACGTGTCACGCCGATCTCGACTCGGCTCTTCCCGTAGCGGCAGGCGTTCTCGACGAGCGGGTGGAGGATTCGCTCGACGAGGTCGCCGTCGACGCCGACACGTACCGGCGCCGAGCCGTTCGCGAGCACGACGTCGACGCGCTCCCCGGCCGCCACGTCGCTGCACGCCTCGGCGACGTTCCGCGCCGCCGCCACCCCGTCCG
>DAISLG010000224.1:0-3519 GCA_036820565.1 Gaiellaceae bacterium
GTGCCTCGACGATTCGGGCAACCTGGCGCGCGTTGCCCAGCACGACCTCGAGCGCGGCAACGTACTCCGGCCGCTCGCGGTCGCGGCGCAGGGCGAGCTCTGCCTCGGCGATCACACGCGCAAGCGGGGTCCGCAGCTCGTGGGAGAGCTCCGCCGAGAAGCGGCGCTCGTGGCGGAGGCTCGCGGCGAGCCGGTCGAGCAAGCCGTCCAGCGTCGCCGCGAGCGTGGTCAGCTCGTCGTGTGGCTCGCCCAGCTCGAAGCGGCGGTCGAGGTCGTGCTCGCTCCACGCGGCGGCCTGCTCGGTCATGCGCGAGACCGGGCGGAGCGCCGACCTCAGCAGCAGGTACACGGCGACCCCGACGATCGTGAGCAGCGTCGCCGCGAACGCGAGCGAGGCCGTCAGCGCGGTGCGCTCCGTCTGCTCGTACGGGGCCAGCGAGATGCCCACCACGATCGTTCCCACGCGCCCGCGGCCCGTCTCGATCGGGAGCGCGAGCAGCCGCGTGTCGTCGGCCGCGACGTCGGCGAAGCGCTCCGGGCCGTCCGTGAGCGACCGCGCGGCCGCGTCGGAGGGCGTCCGGCGGCGAGGCTGCTCGACGACGCCGTGCCGGCCGAAGACCCAGACCTGGCTGTCGCCGATCGAGTCGTCGGTCGTCTCACGTACGCTGACTCTGCCGGCGGCGGTGGAGACGAGCGCGAGCTCGGAGCTCGCCCGTGAGCGCAGCAGCGAGTCCGCGTCGCGCGACGAGGTCCATGTGAACAGGACGTTGAAGCCGTACGTCGCGGCGGCGAGCGCGACGAAGAGCGCGACCAGGACGATCGCGAGGAGCCGGCCGCGGACGTCGTGCCAGGGACGCCAGCCGGTCACTCGAGCGTGTACCCCACGCCGTGCACGGTCCGGATCGCCGGGGCGTCGGGGAGCGACGCGAGCTTCCGGCGGAGCCGCGCGACGTACGCGTCGAGCGTGTTGTCGCGGACGCGGGCGCCGTGCGGCCACGCGGTGCGGACGAGGTCGCGTCGCCGGACGGCGGCGCCGTGGTCGGCGACGAGCCGCGCGAGCAGACGGAACTCGGTCGGCGTGAGCGACGCCTTCGCGTCGCCCGAGAACGCCGCGTGGGCGACCGGGTCGAGCCGCAGCGCTCCGGCCTCGACGACGCCGTCAGTGCCGGCGCGGCGCAGGAGCGCGTGGAGGCGGGCGACGAGCTCGGCGAACGCGAAGGGCTTCGTCACGTAGTCGTCTCCGCCGGCGCTGAAGCCGGTGACGCGGTCGGTGACGGCATCGCGGGCCGTCAGGAACAGGATCGGCGTCTGCACGCCCTGCGCGCGGAGCGCCTGGCAGACGTCGCGGCCGTCCGCGTCGGGGAGCCCGACGTCCACGATCAGGAGGTCCGGCGCCTCGCGGGACATCCGCTCGAGCAGTTCGCGCCCGGTGCCGACGCCGGCGACGACGAAGCCCTCCTCGCCGAGCCCGCGGAGCAGCACCGTCCGCAGCTCGAGGTCGTCCTCCACGACGAGGATGCTGGCGCCGATCATGGCCCGAGGGTACTGCCGATCGAGAGCCCGAGCACGGCGCGGGCGAGCCGGTCGGCCTGGCCGGGGCTGAGCCGTCCCGGCGGGAGCTCGACGGCGAAGGAGGTCGTCCCGGGAAAGCGCCGGTTCTCCCACCCGATCGCGCTGCCCGGATAGCGCGGCAGCCGACGGGACTGCATGCCGGCCAGCCGGGCGAAGCGCCGCTCGATGGCCACATCGCCGCCGGATTCGTCCACGACGTTCTCGTGCTGATGGAACCAGATCGTGATGCGTGGTCGCACCCGCTCGATCAGGCTGGCGGCGAAGCGGCTCTCCGGCTCCGAGAGCGGCCTGGGGCCCGAGTCGAACAGGCCGTGCAGCGGGTGCCACTGCCAGGGGAAGTTGCGGTTCAGGTCGACGCCGTGCGCGTTGCCGCGCGTTCCCGCGGTGACGCCGTCCGGGTTCAGGCTCGGCACGACCCAGACCGCGACGTGCCGAGGCGCCGTCAGCCGGAGCAGGCGGCGCGCGACCGCGATCCCGGCCGGCTCGTTCCCGTGGATGCAGCCGACGACGAGGATCGTGCTGCGAGTCGGTCCCGCGCCGCGCACCTCCGACGCGTGGATGGGAGCGCCGCGAACCGAATGCCCCGAGATCGTGGCCGCGGCGAGCGTCACGGCGAGCGCGGCCCGGCTCATTCCTCTCGCAGGATCCGCCCGAGCGGGAGCCGGCGGATCCCGATCGCGGCAGCGACCGCGGCCACGATCGTGCCCGCAACGGCGGCTGCGGCGAGCGCTCCGAGATACGGCCAGGGGAGCGCGAGGTGGTCGGGAGGCGGGTCGAAGACGTGCTGGAGCATGGCGACGAGCATCTCCGCGAGCAGGAGCCCCAGCCCCGCGGCGAGCACGAGCGCGGCTCCGACGACGAGCGCCGCCTCGCTCCAGAGATAGCCCGCGACGACCCGGAGCGAGGCCCCGAGCGCCGCCATCGTCGCCAGCTCCTGCCGGCGCTCGGCCAGGCCGACAGAGATGTAGAGCGCCATCGCCGCTGCGGCGAGGACGAGCGCGAAGGCCTCCTCGATCCGGCTGATCCCGCCGAGGTCGACCGTCGTGATCGAGCTGACGGTCTGCGCCGTCTGGCGGCGGATGTCCTTGACGAGCGTGCCCTCGCGTCGCGTCGCGTCCGCGACCCGCGCCGCGACCGCGTGCGGATCCCCGTGCGCCTTCACGAAGAGCACGTTCGGCCCGCCGTCGTGCGTCCGGCTCTCGAGGTAGGCGAGGTTCGCGACCATGAACGAGTCGCGTGGCGCGGACGGGAACTCCTGGACGACGCCGACGACGTGGAACGGCGTCACGCGGAAGTGGCCCGACGCGTGGTCGAGCGTCCGCAGCTCGAGCAGGTCGCCGACGCGGAGCGAGTAGTCCGTGATCGTCTCCTTCGAGACGAGGATCCCGTCCGGCGTCGAGCGCAGCCGCGCGACGATCGTCGAGGCGCGCGCGCCGACGAAGTACGAGTCGCGCAGGGTCGTGCCGCGGGTCAACGACGCCGCGTCGACCCCGAACGTGTCCTGGAGGTCGGGGCCGACGTACGCGTACGTGTGGTCGACCGCGGTCACGCCGGCGACGCCGCGGAGTCCGGCGACCGTCGCGGAGAGGCCGTGCGCGGCGATCCTCCCGGCCGGGGCGCTCGCCACGACGTCCGCGCCGAGCGTCAACTCCGCGTCGACCCGCGCCTGCTGGTCGTAGGTGGCCGTGAAGACGGCGAGACTCACGCCGAAGGCGAGCAGCAGGCCGACGACGACGAGGCCGCGGTTGATCGCGGCGCTGCGGCGGGAGGCGCTGACGAGCAGGAAGCCGCGCGGCGTCGTCGCCCGCCGTCCGGCGACGCGCGCGGCGATCCACCCGAGCGCGCGGCCGCGCAGCCGGACGAGGAGGAGGGTCGCCCCGAGCCAGAGCAGGGCGGGCGCGAGGAACATGTAGACCGAGAGCGAGAGCGTCGGGTTCGAGTCGGGGT
>DAISLG010000225.1:0-3480 GCA_036820565.1 Gaiellaceae bacterium
AGCGCTATCCGATGACTGAGCTGCTCGGCCGAGTGTGGGCGCTGCGGAACGCGATGTCGGCCTACGACGCGATGTACGTCGTGCTCGGAGAAGCGCTCGGCGCGCCGCTCGTGACGACCGACGAGCGCCTCGCGCGGATTCGCGGGCACCGCGCGCGCATCGTCGGCTATCCAGCCTGACGCCTCATCGCGCTGACGCGCGCCCGTTCGTAGCTCAGGCGGAAGAGCCCGATCACCTCGTCCACGTCGTCCTCCCCCTCGATCGGCTTCGACACCCAGCCGGTCTCCGGGAGGACGTGGTGGGGGAGGGCGCGGCCCGTCTCGACGAGCATGTCCCGGATCGTCCGGTGGAACGGGAAGTCGGCGAGGCGGTCGCCGTGGAGGTGCCCGAGCTCGCGCTCGCCGAGCCGGAACTCGGTGCCGCCGAACCGGTGCGGCGCCGAGACGACGCCCTCCCAGGAGAGCACTTCCGCTGCGATCCGCTCGGACGCGGTCATCCGGGCAGGATACGGATGTGGTCGCGGTCATCGGAGCCGGCGTGATGGGCCTCGCGGCCGCGCGTGAGCTCGCCCGCGCGGGGCGCGAGGTGACCGTCTACGAGCAGTTCCGGGTCGGCCACCGGCACGGCTCGAGCCACGGCTCCTCGCGGATCTTCCGTCTCTCGTATCCGGAGCCGGAGTGGGTCGCGCTCGCGCAGGAGGCGCTCGCCGGCTGGCGCGAGCTCGAGGCGGAGAGCGGCGAGACCCTGCTCGAGCTGAACGGCCTGCTCGAGCTCGTCCGCGGTCCTGAGGAAGGGTCGCGGGCGGCGCTCGACACGTGCGGCGTCCCGTGGGAGCTGCTCGGGGCCGACGAGGTGGAGCGCCGCTTCGGGATCCTCGTTCCCGAGGGGCAGGAGGCCGTTTTCCAGGCCGACGCGGGGATCGTCCGCGCCGACCGCGCGCTGCGCGCGTTCGGGCGCGGACTCCGGGTCGAGGAGGAGACGAAGGTCGGGCTCGACGTCTCCGGCGAGACGGTCGTCGTCACGGCCGGCGCGTGGGCGAAGGAGCTGCTGGGGCTGCCCGTCAAGGTCACCCGCGAGACCGTTGTGTACTTCCGCCTCGACGGGCCGGTTCCCTCGGTCGCCGACTTCAAGGCCGGCGGCGGCCACGGCTACTACTCGCTGGCCGACCCGGTCCACGGGCTCAAGGTCGGCGCGCACCACGTCGGCGCCGAGGTCGATCCCGACGCCGAGGGCGAGCCCGACCCGGCGATCGTCGCGGACATCGTCGCGTGGACGGCTGCGCGCTTCCCGCACGCCGACCCGGAGCCCGCCGCCCTCGACACGTGCCTCTACACGACGACCGCGGACGAGAGCTTCATCCTCGAGCGCCGCGGCCGCGTCGTCGTCGGCTCGGCGTGCTCCGGCCACGGCTTCAAGTTCGCGCCCGCAATCGGGGCGAGGCTCGCGGCGCTCGCGTAACCTTTCGCCATGCCGTTCTACCAGCAGCTCGGCGACGTTCCGCGCAAGCGGCACACCCAGTTCCGCGAGAACGGGACACTCCTGACGGAGGAGGTCGCGGGGCTCGAGGGCTTCTCCGGCAACGAGTCGATCCTCTACCACCTCCACTCGCCCTGCCGCGTGATGAAGCTCGGCCAGTTCACCCCGATCGAGCGCGACGAGTGGGTGCCCGACACCCACGCGCACCGGCACTTCACGACCTGGGACGTGAAGCCCGGCGGCGACGTCGTCTCGGGCCGCGAGCTGCTGATGTGGAACGCCGACGTCGAGATCTCCGTCGCCCGACCGACCGAGCAGATCGAGGGCTTCTACCGGAACGGCGAGGGCGACGAGGTGCTGTTCGTCCACGAGGGCTCCGGCACGGTCGAGACGGTCTTCGGCGACCTGCCGTACAAGCCGGGCGACTACGTCGTGATCCCCCGCGGCACCACATACCGGTTCGTCCCCGACGGCGGCGAGCAGCGCTACCTCGTCTTCGAGACGCCCGGGCTGATCACGATCCCGAAGCGCTACCGCAACGAGCACGGGCAGCTGATGGAGCACGCGCCGTACTACCACCGCGACATCCACGCGCCGACCGAGCTCCGCACGCACCGCGACCGCGGCGAGCACCTCGTCAAGGTGCGCGTGCGCGGCGGCTACCAGGAGTACGTGCTCGACTACCACCCCTTCGACGTGGTCGGCTGGGACGGCTACCTCTACCCGTGGACGTTCTCGATCCACGACTTCGAGCCGATCAGCGGGCGGATCCACATGCCGCCGCCGTCGCACCAGACCTTCGCCGGCCCGAACTTCGTGATCTGCTCGTTCTGCCCGCGCAAGCTCGACTGGGATCCGGAGTCGATCCCGATCCCGTACCACCACTCGAACCTCCAGTCCGAGGAGATGATCTATTACGTCGACGGGAGCTTCTCGTCGCGCAAGGGCGTCGAGGTCGGCTCGGTCACGCTGCACCCGTCCGGGCTGCCGCACGGGCCGCATCCGGGGCTTGCGGAGCGCTCGATCGGGATGACGGAGACGCACGAGCTCGCGGTCATGTGCGACACGTTCAACCCGCTGCGGCTGACGACGTTCGCGAAGGGGCTCGACGACGGCAAGTACGCGTACTCGTGGTACGAGGACCCGGGCGCGGACGGGACGTCGCCCGACAACGATCCCGCGGGCCTGACCTCGCACTTCTAGCGTCGCTGCTCCGCGTCCCCGAGCCGTTCGACTTCGAGCTCTCGACCGAGCGGTTCCGTGCGTTCGGCCCGGATCTCGCGAACCTCTGGCACGAGGGCGGCCTGCACCGCGTGATCGGCGGCACCGATGTCCGGATCGAGCCGGCTCCGGGCGGCGCCACGATCGCGCCAAGCACCAGTCTGGTACTTGGCACGGTGGGGCGGTTGCTCGGGGTGGGCTGGGAGCTCGAGGCGTTCTACGGCTTCGCCGCGGGCGATCCCGTCCTCGGCCCGGTGACGCGGCGGCTCGCGGGGCTCCGGCCGCCGCTCGCGCTCGAGCCGTTCGAGGCGCTCGTCGGCGCGATCTCGGCGCAACAGATCTCGCTCGTCGTGGCGACGCGCGTCCGCAACCGCCTGACCCGGCGCTTCGGGCGGGAGGTCGGCGCGGCCTGGGAGTTCCCGACGGAGGAGGCCGTTGCCGCCGCCGATCCCGCCGAGCTCCGCGCGCTCGGCTTCACGCAGCGGAAGGCCGAGTACGTCGTCGAGCTCGCGCGCTCCCGGCTCCCCTACGGCGAACTCGCGACGCTGCCCGACGACGAGGTCAAGGCGCGACTCGTCGCCGTCCGCGGGCTGGGGGCGTGGACGGCCGACTGGTACCTCGCGCGCCACCTCGGCCGGCCCGCCGCCTGGGCGCCGGGCGACCTGGCGGTGCGCAAGGCGCTCGCGTTCTTCTACCCTGCGGGCGTGGACGTCGAGCGCTTTGCACCCTTCCAGAACCTGGCCGTGCAGTACCTGCTCGCCGGGCACAGGCTCTCGTGATCCG
>DAISLG010000226.1:0-3477 GCA_036820565.1 Gaiellaceae bacterium
TCTGCAGAAGGAAGGGCGGGAAGCCTAGCGCCTGCGCGCGACGAGGGCCGTCCCGGCGCCGGCCGCGAGCTCGGCAACGTCGGAGAATCCATGCGCGAGACCGGCGCGCAGACGCTCGGGCGGAACGTAGATCGGGGTCGCCGCCCCGTGGACGAAGACGAAGACGGCGTGGCCGCCCGGCCCGATCACTCGCGCCACCTCGTCGAAGAACGGGATCATGTTCAGCAGGACGACGAGGTCGAATGCTCCGTCCTCGAACGGCAGGCAGGAGGCGTCCGCCTGCTCGAATTGGACGCGGCCGCGGAGGGCGTCCGGAAGCTTCCGCCGCGCCTCGGCCACCATCTCGCCGGAGAGGTCGACGCCGACGACCTCGGCGTCCGGGAAGCGCTCGGCGATCGCGAATGCGCCGGCACCTGTGCCGGCGCCGAGATCGAGCGCGCGCCGGGGCGCCTGGACTGTCTCGAGCGCGGCGACGAGCGGTGCGAGGCTGTGCTCGGCTCGGATCGTCTCCCAACGGGGAGCCAGGAGATCGAACTCGAGCTCCATCGGCCGCCGCAGCAAGCGCCAGAGCGCCGGCCAGCGGACGACGAGCGTCGTCGCAATCCGGGCAAAGCGACGGCCGATCGTGAGCCGGATGTTCACGCTCGCATGGAGATGCGCGCGACCTGCCCCGACCAGCTCGCCAGCGCCGCGGCGCCGTCGTCGCCCGTGATCGACCGTTACTGCTAGGCGACCGCGACGGTCTTCTCGGCGCGGCCGCTCCGGTAGCCCGCGCCGAGCGCCGACTCGAGCTTCTCCTCGAGCTCGCCCGACTCCGCCAGCTCCTCCGTGATGTCGGCGCCGCCGATCAGCTCGCCGCGGATGAAGATCTGCGGGATCGTCGGCCAGCCCGAGAGCGCCGAGAGCTCCGGGCGGATCTGCGCGTCGGGCAGGATGTCGACGGTCGTCACCGGCGCGCCCGCGCGGCGCAGCGCTTCCAGCGCCCGCGTCGAGTTCCCGCACATCGCCCTCTGTGGCGTGCCCTTCATGAACAGGACCACCGGCTCGTCCGCGATGACCTGCTGGATCTTCTCGCGCATCTCGCTCATTTGACTCCCCTTCGTCTTGATTCTCAGCTCGTGGATCGTCCCGTCCGCGAGCGGCTCCGCGAGAGCATCGTAGACGAGGCGATGCCGCTCGACGAGCGAGAGCCCGTCAAAACCCCGGCTCGCAACGACCACCTGAAAGTGGTCACCGGTGCCCGTCCGGTCGACGACGGAGACCTCGGTCGCGTCAGGGAACGCGTGCCCCAACAGCGTCTCCAGGTGCTCCACGAACTCAGCGTAGCGCGTGGGGTTCGAAAACTCGGTCACTCGGGTGGCGGCCGGGTAGCGTCGGCTCATCCCGTCTGTTGGAGGTCGCGCGTGTTGTGGTCGCTTGCGTACGTGGTCGTTCGCCGTCTGTTCCAGTTGATGGTGCTCTGTTGCCGGTCGCCGAGGTCGAAGGAGCTTGAGATCCTGGTGCTGCGACATGAGCTCTCGATCCTGCGCCGGCAGGCGCAGCCGCCGCGGCTGCGAGTGGCGGATCGGGTGCTGTTGGCGGCGTTGAGTCGTGCGCTGCCGCGCCGAGCCTGGTCGGCCTTCTCAGTCAGTCCGCGAACGCTGCTTCGCTGGCACCAGCGGCTGGTGGCACGCCGCTGGACATACCCGCACCGCGGGCCCGGACGTCCGCCTGTCGACCGCGAACTCCAAGCTCTCGTCGTCCGGATGGCGCGCGAGAACCCGACCTGGGGCTACCGCCGGATCGTCGGTGAGTTGAGCGGCCTCGGCTTCAGCGTCTCAGCGAGCTCGGTCCGTGCGATCCTGATCCGCCATCGGCTGCCGCCGGCGCCCGAGCGCGACGGGCTCAGTTGGCGGTTGTTCCTGCGCCAACAGGCAGCGACGATGCTCGCCTGCGACTTTCTGACCGTCGAGACCGTCTGGCTGACCCGCATCTACGTCTTGTTCTTTGTCTCGCTCGAGCGCCGCCGGGTCGAGTTCGTCGCGAGCACAAGCAATCCAGATGGGCGCTGGATCGCGCAGCAGGCGCGAAACCTGCTGATGCTCCTCGCCGACCGGGAGCAGTCCTTCCAGTTTCTGCTTCACGACCGCGACAGCAAATTCAGTCACGCCTTCGATGAAGTCTTCCGCAGCGAGGGCATCAGGATCATCCGCACGCCGATCCGAGCTCCAAACGCGAACGCCTATGCCGAGCGTTGGGTCGGCACCCTCCGCCGCGAGTGCCTCGACCGGATCCTGATCATCAACCGCCACCAGCTCGAGCACGTGCTCCGCATCTACACCGCCCACTACAACCGACACAGGCCGCACCGCTCGCTCTCGCTCCAACCTCCCGACGAACAGCCAGCGGCGGCCGTCCCCGTCCCGGCACGGCGAATCCACAAACACGAATTACTCGGCGGCCTCGTCAACGAATACAAAGCGGCCGCATGACCACCGCTCACGCCCATGACCGAGTTTCGAACCCCACGCGCTTCTCACCTACATCGACCATCACAACCACCATCGCCCGCACCGGGCACTCGACCTCGGCGCGCCCGATCGGCAGCGGCCCCGACCCTCCTCGAGCCTCCCAAGCGCCCGAACGTCGACCGGCGAGACTGCCTCGGAGGCCTCATTCACGAGTGTCAACTCGGCGCGTGAGTTTTCGCACCTTACGAGACGGCCGCCTGAGACAGCTCGCTTGGCCGCGCCCGCTACGGTGGGAGGAGATGCGCGCGCGCTTCGTCGACGTCCACTCACATGTTGTTCCCTCCGGGGACGACGGCGCGCAATCCCTCGCCGATGGCGCCAGGCTCTGCGACGAGGCGGCCGCGCACGGGACGCGGATCCTGTTCGCGACGCCGCACGTGTCGCCCACGCTGCCGCTGACGGTCGAGCGCGAGGCGCAGGTGCGGGCAGCGTACGCGTGGGTCGGAGCCAAGGCACCGCTCGACCTCAGGCTCGGCTGGGAGCTGACGCCGATGCGCGCGCTCCTGGAGGAGGATCCCGCCCGCTACGAGCTCGGCGACACCGGCTTCGCGCTCGTCGAGGTGCCGTTCGCCGGCTCAGCCGACCTCTGCGTCGCGGTCGCCGAACACGTCGAGGCCGCCGGGCTGCGGCCGCTGATCGCGCACCCGGAGCGTGCCGAGGCGGTGCTCGCCCGGCCGGAGCTCGCCGACGAGTTGGCGGCGCGTGGCTGGCCACTGCAGGTGAACGCGACCTCGCTCGTCGGCTGCCACGGCCCGGAGATCGAGCAGCTCGGGTGGCGCCTGGTCGAGGACGGCGTCGCGTCGCTCGTTGCCTCCGACGGCCACCGCCCGAGCCGTCCGGCGCGCTTGGACGAGGCGTTCGCACGCACCGTCGAGCGAGTGAGGGAGGAGGCGGCGCTGCCGCTCTTCGATGGGAGCGCGATCTGGCCTGCGCCGGACTCGTTCGTGCAGGCGCAGCCGCACGAGCG
>DAISLG010000227.1:0-3441 GCA_036820565.1 Gaiellaceae bacterium
TCGACTGGACGGCGCCGGAGTGGAACAGGGATGCAAGCTGCCGGACGCCCTCGGCGACGCGCGGGCTGGGCCGCGAGTAGTAGGCGTTCGCGTCGACGGCGACCGCGGGTGCGGGAATCGCGATTCCGGCGGCTTCCCGCGACGCTCGCTCCGCGTCGAATCCGCACGGCGCGAGCACGACGAGCTCCGGGTCGCGGGCGCGGACGTCCTCCCACGTCGTCGCGTACGACGGCTCACCCTCCCGGCCGAGCACGTCCACGCCACCCGCGAGCCTGACCATCTCCGGGAGCCAGTGCCCTGCGGCGAACGGGGGGTCGAGCCATTCCGCGACGAAGACGCGTCTCACGGGGAGGCCGTCGACGGCGGCGGCGACCTCCGCGATCGTGCGCCGGACGGTGTCCACCACTTCCGTCGCTCGGTCGTCGACACCGAAGCGCTTCGCCAGGGTCGTCACGGTCGAACAGATTCCGGCGATCGTCCTGGGGTCGAGCGAGATCACCTCGGCGTCCACCGCGCAGAGCCTCCCCACGTCGTCGCTCGAGACCGCGCAGACGGCGCAGAGATCCTGCGTGACGATCACGTCCGGACGCAGCTCGGCGATGAGGTCGGCGTCGAGCGCGTACAGCGACTCGCCGCCTCGGACCGCATCGCGGACCGCGGCGTCGATCTCGGCGCTCCGGAGCACGGCGCTGTCGACGCGTGACGCGGTCACGACCGGAAGGTCGGTCACCTCAGGAGGCCAGTCGCACTCTTCGGAAACCGCGACGAGCGATTCGGCGAGGCCGAGCTCGCCGAGGATCTCCGTGGCGCTCGGAAGCAGCGAGCAGATCCTCATCGCAGGGGAAACGGCTTTCCCGCGATTGCCGGCAGCACCTGTGCCGTCACCCAGACCGGCGTGATCGCGTACCGCGCCGAGTAGCGATAGCTCCCGTCCGGCCGGCGGAGGCGCGCGAGGTACCGGTAGGCGGCTCGGCCGGGCTTGCGTCCCGCGGCGACGAGACCCTGCATCGCCCAGGCGGTGGACTGGGCGTTCGAGCCCGCGCCGTCCGTGATCTCGAATCCGCCGTCGCGGTTCTGGTGGCGGAGGACGAAGGCGACAGCGCGATCGATCGGGCGGCCGGCGGCGTCGGCGGCGCGCAGGGCCTGGATCGCGGCGGCCGTGTCGTCCGAGTCAGGTCGGCCCCTGCGCGTCCAGCTCCAGCCGCCGGAGCTCGCCTGCGCCGAGAGCAGGTCACGGACGAGCGCCGGCGGCACATCACGGTGCGCCGCACGGAGGGCGAGGATCGTCCAGACGAGCTGATTCGTCTGAGCGGGGCGCGCCGGGAGGCGGGCGAGCAGCGACTCGGCCGTGTCGCCGAGCGCGATCTCCGCCAACGCGACCAGAGCCACGGCCGTCGGCGTCTCGAGGTCGTCCTCGTGGGCACGGAGGTACGCCAGCGCGTCGCTCGGCGGCGTCCCCGCAGCCGCGAGGCCCAGCACAGACCAGGCGGTGAGCTCGGGAGACGGAACGCCGTTCGTCTCCGCGAACCCTCCGCCGGACACCTCGTGAGCTCGCAGGAACGACGCGGGCGACACGAGCGCCAGAGCCGAAGCGGCAACGGCGAGCACCCTCACGCCCACACGACCTCGGTGTGCAGCCTGCGCCCGGCGCGCTCGAGCAGGCGCCGAAGCTCCGGCCCGATCGCGAGCGCGAAGACCACGTTGCCGACCGCGTGCGCGACGTCGAACCAGAAGCCACGGCCGACCTGGACCGCAAGGGCCGTCCAGGTGTGCGGATAGAAGCTGAACCACTCCCAGACGTCCATCAACCCGCTGAACGCGAAGCCGAGGACGAAGCAGGCCGCCGCGAACGCGAGCCGCCTGCGCAAGAGGGGCGCGAGCAGTGCGCCGGCCGCGCCGCAGAGCGCCCACGCGAGCATCTGCCACGGCGTCCACGCTCCCTGACCGAGAAACCAGTTCGAGACGAACGCCGCCGTCGCGCCGACCGCGACCCCGGCTCGCAGGCCGAGCGCCACGCCGGTCGCAATCGTGATCACGGTCAGCGGCTGCACACCCGGAAACGGGTGCATGAGCACGCGGCCCGCGGCCCCGACGGCGGCGATCGTCGCGACGAGCGCGACCTCCTTCGCAGTCGCGGGTCCCGTCTCGAGCCACGCGGCTCCGCCCAGGATCAGGGCCGCAGCCGCAACGAGCAGCGAGAGCGCGGCCTGCCCCGGGGCGAGGGCGGTCCACACCGCCGCGGCGGCGACGGCGGCGGCCGACGCGGCAAGGACGACCCTAGGCAAGAATGGGCTCCCGGACGCGGCCGCCGAGGACGATGGCGCGGTCGGCGACGGCCGCGGCGAACGTCTCGTCGTGGCTCACGACGAGCGTCGCCCGACCGCGCGCCTCGCTGCGGAGCTGCGCTGCGAGCTCGACCTTCCGCGCAGGGTCGACGCCGCGCGTCGGCTCGTCGAGGACGAGCAGGTCCGGCTCCATCACGAGCACGGAGGCGAGCGCGACGCGCTCGCGCTCGCCGCTCGAGAGATCCTGCGGATGCCGTGACTCGAATCCGGCGAGGCCGACGCGTGCGAGGGCGCGGCTCGCCCGCTCGAGGTCGCCGTGCGCCCCGAGCGCGACCTCCTCGCGGGCGCGCTCCGCGACGAGGTAACGGCCGGGGTCCTGGAGCATCATCGCCGCCGTGCCGGTTCGCTCGACGGCGCCCGCCTGCGGCTCGAGCACGCCCGCGGCGATCTTGGCAATCGTGGTCTTGCCCGATCCGTTCGGGCCCAGGAGCGCCACGACCTCGCCTCGGCGCAGCTCGAAACTCGCGTCTTCGACGACAGGATCGGCGCCGTACCCGAACCTGACGCCGCGAAGCGCACAGACGACGTCGCCGGTCGCGACGCGCGGCGGCGGCTCGCCCGCGCCGAGGTACTCCGGTCGCTCGCGGGCGAGCCAGTCGACCGCCGCGTCGCGCGGCGCGTCGAGGAGGATGCGGCCTCGCTCGAGGAACAGAACGCGGTCCGCGACCGCGAGCGGCCGGGCGGGCCGCTGCTCCGAGACGACGACGGCGCAGCCGAGGCCCGAGACCAGCTCGAGCAGCGCGGCAGCCGCATCGGGGTCGAGCTGGGAGGTCGGCTCGTCGAGCAGGAGGAGCGCAGGCCGAAGGGCGAGCGTCGAGGCGAGGCAGACCCGCTGGAGCTCGCCCCCGGAAAGGGTCGACACGAGGCGCGACATCAGGTGCTCCGCCCCGACCGCGGCGAGCGCGCCCCGCGTCCGAGCCGCGATCTCCCCGGGCGGCACGCCGAGGTTCTCGAGCCCGAACTGCACCTCCCGGTCGACGCGCGACAGCACGACCTGGTCCTCCGGGTCCTGGAAGAGCGTCCCCACGTGGCCGGCGAGATCCGAGGGACGCGCCGTGCGCGTATCGAGCCCGGCGACCTCGACTCGGCCTTCGAA
>DAISLG010000228.1:0-3435 GCA_036820565.1 Gaiellaceae bacterium
TCGGCTCGGCGTGCTCGATCATCGACTCGAGCATCTGCGTCGCGGTGATCACCGGGATCCCGCGGCGCAGCGCGCTGAGGATGATCCGCTTCTGGAGCAGCGGCACGGAGGCGGGCCCGATCTCGACGCCGAGGTCGCCACGCGCGACCATCACCGCGTCGGATTCCGCGATGATGGCGTCGAGGCACTCGACCGCCTCGGCCTTCTCGATCTTCGCGATCACGTGCGCGTGCGAGCCACTGGCGCGGATCAGCTCACGCAGGTCGCGGACGTCGGCGACGGCCCGCACGAACGAGAGCGCGATGAAGTCGACGCCGAGGTTCAGCGCGAACTCGAGGTCGTCCATGTCCTTGCGCGTGATCGACGGGATCGGCACCGGCACGCCGGGGAGGTTCACGCCCTTGTTCGAGGCGACCGAGCCGCCCACGATCACGACGCAGCGCGCGCGGCCGCCGTCGACCGACTGGACGCGGAGCCGGACGAGCCCGTCGTCGATCAGGAGGTCGTGGCCCGGCTGGAGCACCTCGCCGATCACGGCGGGGCTGATCGGCAGGTCGCCGTCCCGGGCGCTCTCCTGGGCGCAGACGACGACCTCGTCGCCCGTTTCGAGCACCCGGGCCTGCTCGAGGCGCCCGATCCGGAGCTTGGGGCCCTGGAGGTCGGCGATCAGCGCGAGCGGCCGGCCGAGCTCCCGCTCGACGGCGCGCACGACCCTGACGCGCTCGGCGTGATCCTCGTGCGTCCCGTGGGAGAAGTTGAGGCGCGCAGCGTCCATCCCCGCCTCGGCGAGGGCGCCCACCATCTCCGGCGTCGACGAGACGGGGCCGATGGTGGCGACGATCTTCGTCCGGCGGGTGGCAGCGACCATACGCCGCAGCGTAGCGAGGCCGCTGCACGGAGTGTCGGGTTTCGCCTGCCCGGCGGCGGCCCTAGACTCGGGCCATGGCGACCTGCACGACGTGCGGACAGGAGAACCCCGAGATCGCACGCTTCTGCCTGGCGTGCGGCGCGTCGGTCGCAGACGAGCCTTCCGCCCCGCGGCGCGTGCGCAAGACGGTCACGGTGGTCTTCGCCGACGTGACCGGATCGACGGCGCTCGGCGAGCGGCTCGACCCGGAGCAGCTCCAGAAGGTGATGGCGCGCTACTTCGACGAGATGCGCTCGATCCTCGAGCGGCACGGCGGAACCGTGGAGAAGTTCATCGGCGACGCCGTCATGGCCGTCTTCGGGATCCCGACGCTCCACGAGGACGACGCGCTGCGGGCGGTTCGCGCGGCAACCGAGATGCGGGACGCCATGTCGTCGCTCGAGCTCGAGGCACGCATCGGGGTCAACACGGGCGAAGTCGTCGCGGGCGGCGGCGAGACGCTGGTCACCGGCGACGCGGTCAACGTCGCGGCGCGCCTCGAGCAGGCCGCGGCGCCCGGCGAGATCCTGCTCGGCGAAGCGACGTGCGAGCTCGTCCGCGACGCCGTCGTGCTCGAGCCGCTCGCTCCGCTCGACCTCAAGGGGAAGGAGCATCCCGTCGCGGCGTTCCGGCTGCTCGAGCTGACGGTGGATGCGCCGGCACGGACGCGACGGCTCGACTCGCCGATGGTGGGACGCGAGACGGAGCGCCGGCGGTTGGGCGACGCCTTCGGGCAGGCGGTGGCCGACCGGGCGTGCCAGCTCTTCACCGTGCTCGGCTCGGCCGGTGTCGGAAAGTCGCGGCTCGTGCAGGAGTTCCTGGCCGAGACCGGCGAGGCTGCAACGGTTCTGCGTGGACGCTGCCTCCCCTACGGAGAAGGGATCACGTTCTGGCCGCTCGTGGAGGCCGTCCGGGGGGCGGCCGGGATCGGGCCCGCTGACGCTCCCGCGGAGATGCGCGCCAAGCTCGTGGAGCTTGTCGGAGCGGGAAGCGACGCGGCGGCCGTCTCCGACCGGGTCGCCGAGGTGATCGGCCTCGCCGAGGCGGCGGGAGCGACCGAGGAGAGCTTCTGGGGGGTTCGAAAGCTCCTCGAGGCGCTCGCGCGCCGCCGCCCGCTGATCGTGGTCTTCGACGACGTGCACTGGGCCGAGCCGACGTTCCTCGACCTCGTCGAGGACATCGCGGAGTGGTCGCGCGACGCGCCGATCCTGCTCCTCTGCATGGCGCGCGCGGAGCTGCTGGAGGAGCGGCCCGCCTGGGGCGGTGGCAAGGTCAACGCGACCTCGGCGCTGCTCCAGCCGCTGAGCGAGGATGAATCCGCGAGCCTGTTCGACAACCTCGTCGGAGCCGGGGGCCTCGCGGACGACGTGCGAGCGCGGATCGCCGACGCCGCGGAGGGAAACCCGCTCTTCGTCGAGGAGATGCTCCGGATGCTGATCGACGACGGGCTGCTCGCACGGCGGAACGACCACTGGGAGCCGACGCAGGACCTCTCCGACCTGCGCGTGCCGCCGACGATCCAGGCGCTCCTCTCGGCCCGGCTCGACCGGCTCGGCGGCGAGGAGCGGGCCGTGATCGAGCGGGCGTCGGTCGAGGGGAAGGTGTTCCACCGCGGGGCGGTCACGGAGCTCACGCCCGACGCGGTGCGACCCGCGGTGGGGGAGCATCTCCGCACGCTGCTGCGCAAGGACCTCGTCCGTCCCGACCACGGCGCGTTCATCGGCGAGGACGCCTTCCGGTTCCATCACCTGCTCGTGCGCGACGCCGCCTACGAGTCGATGCCGAAGGAGCTGCGGGCCGACCTGCACGAGCGCTTCGCGCGCTGGCTCGAGAGCCGTGTCGGGGAGCATGCGAACGAGTACGAGGAGATCCTCGGGTACCACCTCGAGCAGGCGTTTCGCTACCACGCCGAGCTCGGCGCACTCGACGAAGAATGCCGCAGCCTCGCCGTCGAGGCGGCGAACCGGCTCGCGGGCGGGGGGCGACGGGCCGCGGCGGTGGGCGACGCGCCGGGTGCCGCGAACCTTCTTCGCCGGGCGGACTCCCTGCTCGCCCAGGTCGAGCGCCGGTCGGCCGAGCTCCTGTGCGAGCTCGGCCCCCGGCTGGTCGACGCGGGCGAGCTTCGGGAGGCCGAGGATGCGCTCGACGCCGCGGTCGAGACGGCCGCCGCGGCCGGCGATCGGGTCACCGAGACCCGCGCGCTCGTCGCACGGTCCGTGATTCGGCTGATGACGGACCTCGACGCCGGGGCCGACGAGGCTCTCGCGCTCGCGCAGGAGGCGATCGAGACGTTCGAGGCCCTGGGCGACGAGCTCGGCCTCGCAGACGCCTGGATCCTGGTGGTGCGCTGCAATTCGAGGCTCGCTCTTCGCGCTCGCATGGAGGAAGCGGGTGAGCACGCCCTCCACCACGCCCGACGGGCCGGCGACCGCTCACGCGAGCTGTACTGCCTCCGCGGGCTCGCCACGAACATGGAGTGGTCGCCGACGCCCTCGAGCGAGGCGCTCCGGCGGTGCGAGCAGATCCTC
>DAISLG010000229.1:0-3363 GCA_036820565.1 Gaiellaceae bacterium
AGCTGCTCGGTCACAGCTCGCTCTCGACCACCCAGATGTACAGCCACGTCGACGGCAAGCGGCTCAGGCGGGTGTACGACCGCTCTCATCCGCGAAGCTAGGCCTCATGGCGACCGCCCGCCGCCTCGCCCTCGGCCGCCTCGTATCGATCACCGGCGGCTCCGCGGCGTACATCGCTCTCGTCACGGCCCTCTACGGCGAGACGGGCTCCGCGCTCTGGATTTCGGCGGCGATCTTCTCGAGCGTCGTCGCCTCCGTCGTCTCGGCGCCCCTCGCGGGCTGGATCGGCGACCGGTTCGACCGGCGCAAGGTATTGATCGGCGCCGATCTCGGCGCCGCGCTCGGCTCGCTCGCACTGGCCTCGACCTACCGTCACCCAGCCGTCGTCGTCGCGCTCGTCGGGATCTCGACCGTCGTCCAGGCTCCGTTCGAGCCCGCCTCGGCTGCCGCGCTGCCGAACATCGTCTCGTCCGCCGACGTTCCGCGCGCGAACGCCCTCGTCGCGGGCACGAGCTCCGCCGGCTACCTCGCCGGACCGCTGCTCGGGGGCGCGGTGCTCGCCGCGGGCGCCTCCGCGGGGACGCTCTTCGTCGTCGATGCGGGCACGTTCGTCGCCTCCGCCGCGATCGTGTGGACGATCCGCCGTCCGTTCGGCCGCGGATCGATGGAAGAGCACCCCGGAGTGCTTGCCGGATTCCGGCTCGTCTTCCGGGACCGGTCGCTGCGCCTGCCGGTGCTGGCAGGGATGATCTCGCTCGTCGGCGTCGGGATCGTCGACGTCGCCTCGTACCCGCTCTCGCTCGATCTCGGTGGCGGAACCTCGGGCTACGGCGCGATGACCGCGCTGCTCGGCGGCGGCGGCCTGCTCGGGGCGGCCGTCGCCGGGCGCGTGCTGCGGGCGGGGGCGGCACGGGTCCTCGTCGCCGCGTTCGCAGCAGGCGCGGTGGGGCTGGCCCTGGCAGGCAGCGCGCCCGTGCTGGCGCTCGGCCTCGTCGGGATGGCGGTCGCCGGAGCAGGGCGTGGGCTCGGCGACGTTGCCGCCACGACGCTCATCCAGGCTCGAGCGCCCGACGAGGTGCGGAGCCGTGTCTTTGCCGCGCAGGACGGAGCCGCACATGCGGCGTTCTCCGCGTCCGCTTTCACCGGTGGGCTGCTCGTTCAGGTCGCGAGCGCGCGAGGCGCGTTCGCGACCGCGGCCGCGTTCGGGGTCGGCGCGACGCTGCTGGCCAGCCGCGCACGCGGAGGCGCAGGAGAGAGGAGCCTGGATCACGAGCCGAAATAGCACTCCTGATGGACGCTGCGCTCGAATCGTTCCTCGCTGTGGCCACCGCGAGACTCGCGCCGAAGACGATCGACGCCTACCGGCGAGACCTCACCGAGCTGGAGTCGTGGCTCGCCGGCTCGCCTTCCGGCGCAACGACCGAGCAGCTCGAGGGCTACGTCACCGCG
Source organism: Gaiellaceae bacterium (assembly GCA_036820565.1). GTDB lineage: Bacteria > Actinomycetota > Thermoleophilia > Gaiellales > Gaiellaceae > DAISLG01. Next base: position 1,450 of record DAISLG010000229.1, read on the forward strand.
CTGCGGGAGCGCGGGCTCTCCGGGGCGACGATCGCACGCAGGATCGCCGCGGCGCGCTCGTTCTACCGCCACGAGATGCTGCTCGGCGCGCGGGGCGACAACCCGGCCGCCGAGCTCGACCTTCCGCGCCGCGCGAAGCGACTGCCGAAGACGCTCTCCCCCGGGGAGGCCGAGCGGCTGATCGACGCCGCCGCCGGGACGACGCCGCGCGCGATGCGCGACCATGCGCTCGTCGAACTGCTCTACGGTGCCGGTCTCCGGGTCGGCGAGACGGTCGGGCTCGACAAGACCGGGGTCGACCTCGACGCGCGCCTCGTCCGCTGCGTCGGCAAGGGCTCGAAGGAGCGCGTCGTCCCGCTCGGGCGCCCGGCCGCGGAGGCGCTGCGCCGCTACCTCGCGCACGGGCGGCCGCACCTCGACCGCCGGCACCGCCCCGAGCTCTTCCTGAACGCGCAGGGCGGGGCGCTCACGCGGGCCGGCGCGTTCCTGATCCTGCGCAAGCTCGCCGCCAAGGCCGGGCTCGAGCCGGAGCGGATCCACCCGCACCTGCTGCGCCACTCGTTCGCGACGCACCTGCTCGAGGGCGGCGCCGACCTGCGCAGCGTGCAGGAGATGCTCGGCCACGCCGACCTCGCGACGACCGAGCTCTACACCCACGTAACCGATCTGCGCCGTCGGGAGTTGTACTTCCAGGCACACCCGCACGCGAAGCGCAGACAGGCGAAGAGGCAATGACCCCACTCGACCCGCACATCACGCTCGTTGCCGCCGCCGCAATCGCCGGCTGGCTGATGACCTCCGCGGGGCTGGGGAAGAACGCGCTCGAGCGGAAGCGCGAGCGCCGCTCGTGCCCCGCGTGCGGCCGGCACGACTGCGCCTGCTGACCAGCTAACAGTCTTTTAGTGGCTCCGGGTGGGGCGGGTCGTCGCCTTCTTCCGGAGGAACGCCGCGACCTTGGTCGCGGCCCCCCGCAGATCCTGGTCCTGCTCGTCGTCCTCGCCGAGGGCGCCGAGGATCAGGATCGTCTCCCGCTGCGCCGAGCCGTTCTTGAGGCAGACGACGACGAGCCGCCGGACGGCCTGGTTCGGATCGTGCGTCGCCAGCTCGTGCAGCAGCGACCGCAGCGAGTTGACCGGGCCGGGGCTGTCGCGGGAGAGCTGCTCGAGAGAGATCAGCGCCGAGCCGCGGCAGGCCGGGCTCTCGTCCTCGAGGCCGCGGCGGAGCAGCTCCAGCTTCTGCCGGTAGCGGAACTGGCCGACGGCGCGGTAGGCGACGGCCCGGGCGCGGTAGTCCGCGCTCCGGATCGTCTGCTCGAGCTCGTCGGCCCACTCGGCCCGCAGGTCCGCCAGCTCGCGCTCGGCACCCCGCTCGGCGAGCGCGTCGGCCTCGAGCGCGGCTTCGGCGAGCGTCATCAGATCGACGACGCGGGGCGCGGCGCCGGGCCGACGTACTGCGCGGACGGCCTGATCAGCCTGCCCGTGCGCTTCTGCTCGAGGATGTGAGCCGACCAGCCGGCGACACGCGCGCACGCGAACATCGCGGGGGCGAGCACGGGCGGGATCTCGGCGACCTCGAGTACGACGGCCGCCCAGTACTCGACGTTGACCGGCAGCGGCCGATCGGGCTTCAGCTTGTTGAGCGCGTCGAGCGCCGCCCGTTCGAGCGCCAGCGCGACCTCGACTCGGGGCGACTCGAGCTCCTGCGCCGTTCGGCGGAGCACGCGGGCGCGCGGATCCTCGGCGCGGTAGACGCGGTGACCGAAGCCCATGATCCGCTCTCCTCTCGAGAGCAGAGCGTCGACGTACTTCACCGCATCGCCGAGCTTTTCCACCTCGTCGAGCATCGGCAACACGTGTGCCGGCGCGCCGCCGTGGAGCCGGCCCGAGAGCGTTCCGACGGCTGACGACATCGCGG
>DAISLG010000230.1:0-3360 GCA_036820565.1 Gaiellaceae bacterium
CCGCGCCAGAAGTCCAGCGACTCCTCGGACGCGACGCGGAAGGAGACCTGGTGCACCATCCCGTCGCCCGGCCGCCCGGGTCTCGCGCCGCGGTACTCGAAGAAGGTGATGTCCGACCCGGCGCTGCCGCGGTCGTCGGCGTAGAAGAGGTGGTAGACGGTCGGGTCATCCTGGTTGACCGTCTTCTTGACGAGCCGCAGGCCGAGCGTGTCCCGGTAGAACGAGACGTTGCGCGGCGCGTCGCCGGTGATCGCGGTGACGTGGTGGACGCCTTCGAGTCGCATTACCGGAACAGATACACGAGGGCGAGCAGCAGCGGGAGCGCGACGGCGAGGCCGAGCGCCGCGAGCGCCCTCCGCCACGACCATGCGTTGACGACCCTGAGCCCGACGACGACGAGCGCGATCGTCCAGACGAGGAACCCGGCGTCGAGGATGACGAAGGCCGTCCCGGCCGCGCCGGAGTCGGAGCCGCCCGCCCGGAACCAGTCACCGCCGAAGAGAGCGAGCCGGAGCGGCCAGAGGACGAGCGAGAGCGCGACCGGCACGGCCGCGAACGCGAGCAGGTGCCGGTCCGCGCGGTAGCTCCGGCTCGACCCGAGCCCGACCGCCCCGACGTGGAGCAGGCCGCCGGCGGCGAAGTAGGCGAACGCGCCGTAGAGGCTGCCGCCGATGAAGGCCCAGACCACCACGAGCAAACCGTCATAGGTCGAGTCGTCGAGCAGCCTCGCCGCCGTCGAGGTCGAGAGCACCGAGGCGATCCCCGCGAGCAGGATCACGAGCAGCACCGCCTCCTGGCGCTCCTGGGCGGCCTCGTTCGAGTCGTCGCGGAGCTCGGTGAAGACCCCGACCGGGGCGCGCAGGATTCGCCGGAGGGCGCTCATTGCGTCACGGTGGTGACGCCGCCCTGCTCGCACGGAAAGACGAGCCGGTGGGGGTGGCCCTCGACGCGGAGCCCCTGGACGCCGGTGACGACGTCGCCCTGGCACCGGTCCGGCGGCCGCACGATCGCCCAGACGATCCCGCCCGCGAACAGCGCCGCGACGACGAGGGCGGCCGGGAGGATCCAGCGGCGCAGGTTCGGCTGCGGCCGGTACGGGACGCTCAAGCCGCGGCGGTGATGCGGCTCGGCAGCAGGTCGCGGAGGAACTGGCCGGTGTAGGACTCCGCCACGTCGGCGACCTGCTCGGGCGTGCCTGCCGCGATCAGCTCGCCGCCCGCCTCGCCGCCCTCCGGGCCGAGGTCGACGAGCCAGTCCGCCTGCTTGATCACGTCGAGGTTGTGCTCGATCACCAGCACGGTGTTCCCCGCGTCGACGAGCCGCTGGAGCACCTCGAGCAGCTTCTCGATGTCGGCGAAGTGGAGGCCGGTGGTCGGCTCGTCGAGGATGTAGAGCGTCTTCCCGGTCGCGATCTTCGACAGCTCCGCCGAGAGCTTGACGCGCTGCGCCTCGCCGCCGGAGAGCGTCGTCGCGGGCTGGCCGAGCTTGATGTAGTCGAGCCCGACGTCGTGCAGGGTCTGCAGGCGCCGCCGCAGCTTCGGGATCTTCGCGAAGAACTTCAGCGCCTCCTCGACGGACATGTCCAGCACGTCCGCGATCGACTTGCCCTTGAAGCGGACCTCGAGCGTCTCGCGGTTGTAGCGCTTGCCCTTGCACGTCTCGCACGGGACGTAGACGTCGGGCAGGAAGTGCATCTCGATCTTGATCGTCCCGTCGCCCTTGCACGTCTCGCAGCGGCCGCCGCGCACGTTGAACGAGAAGCGGCCGGGCTTGTAGCCGCGCACCTTCGCCTCCGGCGTCAGCGAGTAGAGCTCGCGCATGTGGTCGAACAGCTTCGTGTACGTCGCCGGGTTCGACCGCGGCGTCCGCCCGATCGGCGACTGGTCGATGTCGATCACCTTGTCGTAGCACTCGATCCCCTCGCAGCTCGCATGGTCGCCGGGCTTGACCCGCAGCCGGTGGAGCCGGTTCGCGAGCGCCTTGTAGACGATCTCGTTCACGAGGGTCGACTTGCCCGAGCCGGAGACGCCGGTGACGCAGATGAACTTGCCGACCGGGAAGTCGACGTCGATCCCCTTCAGATTGTGCATCGAGGCGCCGCGGATCGTGAAGACGCCGTTGTCGGCGGTGCGGCGCACGGGGATCGCGATCTCGCGCTCGCCCGAGAGGAACTGGCCCGTGACCGAGCCCTTGACCCGCTCGACCTGCTTCGCGGTGCCCTCGGCGACCACGTGGCCGCCGTGCTCGCCCGCACCGGGGCCCATGTCGACGACCCAGTCGGCGGCGCGCATCATCTGCTCGTCGTGCTCGACGACGACGACGGTGTTGCCGAGCGCCTTCAGCCGCTGGAGCGTCCCGATCAGCTTGTCGTTGTCGCGCTGGTGGAGGCCGATCGAGGGCTCGTCGAGGATGTAGAGGACGCCGACGAGCTGCGAGCCGATCTGCGTCGCGAGCCGGAGCCGCTGCGCCTCGCCGCCCGAGAGCGTCTTCGCGGCGCGGTCGAGCGCGAGGTAGCCGACGCCGACGTCCTTCAGGAACGTCAGCCGCTCACGGATCTCCTTGAGGATCCGGTCGCCGATCAGGTGCTCGGTCTCGGACAGCTCGAGCGCGTCGACGAACTCGAGCGCGCGGAAGACGGACAGGTTCGAGAACTCGTTGATCGCCTCGCCGCCGACGGTCACCGCGAGCACCTCGGGCTTGAGCCGCGCGCCCTTGCAGACCGGACAGGGCCGGAAGGACATGTACTCCTCGATCCGCTCGCGGTTCGAGGCCGAGTCGGTCTCGCGGTAGCGCCGCTGGAGGCTCGGGACGATCCCCTCGAAGGCGAGCATGTATGAGCGCTTCCGCCCCATCCGGTTGCGGTAGGAGATGTAGACGCGCTCGCCGTTCGTGCCGTAGAGGAAGAGGTTCTGCTGCTCCTCGGTGAGGCTCTGCCACGGACGGGTCAGGTCGATCTCGTAGCGCTCCCCGATCGCCTGGATCACCGACTCGTAGAAGCTCGAGTTGCCGACCGACCAGGGCACGAGCGCGCCCTCCTCGATCGAGACGGTCGGGTCGGGGACGAGCAGGTCCGGGTCGATCTCCTGCTGCGCGCCGAGGCCCGTGCAGCGCGGGCAGGCGCCGTGCGGCGAGTTGAAGGAGAAGATCCGAGGCTGGAGCTCCGGCAGCGAGACGCCGTGCTCCGGGCACGCGAACTTCTCGGAGAAGGTCAGCTCCTCCCCGTCGACGACGTCGATCACGACGAGCCCGTCCGCGAGCGCCGCGGCGGTCTCGACCGACTGCGTCAGCCGCATCCGCAGGTCCTCCTTCATCACGAGCCGGTCGACGACGACCTCGATCGTGTGCTTGAACTTCTTGTCG
>DAISLG010000231.1:0-3327 GCA_036820565.1 Gaiellaceae bacterium
CGAGCCGGGCTCGATCGTCGTGCTCGCGGAGTTCGACGAGCCCTCCGAGGCGGCGCGCCCAGTGATCGGCGACATCGGGTTCCTCCCCGGCGACCGTGACCACGGCGACCTCGGCACGCGCCGCGCGCGCGTCTTCGCAGGCTACGCCGGCTGGGGTCCAGGGCAGCTGGAGGCCGAGATCGAGGAGTCCTCCTGGATCCTCGAGGAGGCCGAGCCCGACGATCTCTTCGCCGCCGAGCCGGACGACCTCTGGGCCGACGTCCTCCGCCGCAAGGGCGGCCCGTTCGCCGTCCTCTCGACGATGCCCGCGGATCCCTCGCTCAACTGACCAGGTAAAACGTTTTTGTTACCCGGGCTCGCGGGTGCGGACGATCTGGGTGCAGCGCGCCGCGGCCAGGAGCTTGCCGTCCGCGTCGAAGAGCTCGGCGGAGCAGTAGACGACGCGGCGCGTCCGGTGGACGACGTGGCCCTCGGCCCGCAGGTGGCCCGGGCGGGCGGACCGGAAGAACTCGGCACGGAGGTCTGCGGTCAGGAACGACTCCCCCTCCGCGAGGACGGTGAAGGCCGCGTTTCCCATCGCGGTGTCGAGCAGGGTCGTGACGAGCCCGCCGTGGATGATCGCACCGGAGCCGTCCGAGAACGCGTACTCCTCGCTCGCGTCCCATTCGATCGACGCATGGCCCTCGTCCGGATGCTCGACCCGGCGGTAGCCGAGCGTGTGCCAGACCGTCATCGGAGCGGCGGCACCGCGCCCTCGGCGCCCGGCCCGCGCGGGCCCGGCACGCGCGGGAAGCGGAACCGAAGCGGCTCGCGGCCCGGTTGGCACACCCACGACTGGCCGGTCTCCTCGCTCGTCGCCGCGACCCAGACGGCGTCGGCGACCTGCTCCGGCTGCATCAGCGGGAAGCCGGCCGCCTCGAACGCGTGGCGCTGGTGGGCGGTCATCGGCGTGTCGACGATCCCCGGGTTGACCATGTTGATCCGGATCCCCTTCGTCTCGAGCTGAGGCGCGACCGAGCGGACGAAGCCGACGACCGCGTGCTTCGTCAGCGAGTAGATCGCGTCGCTCTCCATGTCCATCAGCCCGGCGAGCGACGCGGTCACGACGATCGCGGAGCCCGGCTCCAGGACCTGCGCCAGCCGCCGCGTCCCGAAGACCACGCCGTCGACGTTGACGCCCAGCGCGCGGCGGTACTGCTCGTCCGTCAGCTCGGCGATGTCGCCCTCGTTCGTGAGCACGCCGGCGTTGAGGCAGGCGACGTCGACCGGGCCGATGGCGTCCCAGTGCTCCGCCTTCGTCACGTCGAAGCCGGTCGTCAGGTCGAGCTCGAGCACGTCATAGCTCTCGGCAGCGAGCCTCGCGACGAGCGCGCGTCCGATTCCGCCCGCGGCACCGGTGACAAGTGCCTTCACGGGACGAGGACGACCTTGCCGAAGCTCCGCCGGGACGCGATCAGCTCGTGCGCCTCACCCGCACGCTCGAGCGGGAACTCCGCGCCGACGACCGGCTTGACCGCGCCGTCCGTCCACAGGACGAGCAGCTCGTCGATCGCGGCGCGCACGAGGTCGGGCCGGTGCCCCATCAGGCGGCCGAGGTAGAAGCCCTGGACCGAGATGTTGCGGCCGACGAGGAGCGCCGGGCTCACGTCGGCCCACGCGCCCGCCGCGTACCCGATCGCGACGAGCGTCCCCATCGGCTCGAGCGCCGTCAGGCTGCGGGCGAAGACGTCGCCGCCGACCGGGTCGAGGATCACGTCCGCCTTCGGGAACTCGTCGTAGGACGCGGTCTCGTCGGCGCCGGCCTCCAGCGCGACCTCGAGCTTCTCGGAGGAGCCCGCTGTCGCGACGACGCGGGCGCCGAGGTGCTTCGCGAGCTGCACCGCGGCCGTGCCGACGCCGCCCGCCGCCGCATGCACGAGCACCGTCTGCCCGGGCTCGACCAGGCTCTTGAGCGGGATCCACGCGGTCAGATAGGTGGTCAGGAACGAGGCACCCTCGGCGAAGCTCGCGCCCTCCGGCAGGTCGGCGAGCCACGTCGGGTCGACCGCGGCGCGCTCGGCGTAGCCGCCGCCGCGACCCAGCGTCAGCGCCATCACGCGGCGCCCGTCGAGCTCGCCCGCGACCTCGCCGCCGAGCACGACCGGCAGCTCCGGCGCCTGCGGGTAGTTCCCCGTGCGGATCAGGACGTCGGAGAAGTTGATCCCCGCGGCCTTGACCTCGATCGTCTCGCCCTCCGGCTCGGGCACGTCCTCGTAGGTCAGGTCGCCGCCGATCTCCCGGAGCAGGACCGCCTTCATCGCCCGGTCCAGCCCGGCTCGCGCTTCTCGAAGAACGCGGCGACGCCCTCCTGTCCGTCCTCACTCGAGAGGCACTCGAGGAAGCCGGCGAACTCCTTCTCGTCGTCGCGCTCGTAGCGCGTCTCGCGCAGCAGCCTCTTGATCACGCGCAGCGCGTGCGGCGACTGCTTCGCGAGCGCGCCGGCGACCTGCTCGATCCCCGCCTCCAGGTCGTCGACGACGAAGTCGACGAGACCCCACGCCTCCGCCTGCTTCGCGGGGATCCGCTGGCCCGACATCACGAGCCAGGCGGCGCGGCTCGGCCCGGTCAGCCGCGGCGTGCGCTGCGTGCCGCCACCGCCCGGGAGCAGCCCCAGGTTGACCTCGGGGAAGCCGAGCTGCGAGTCGGCCTGCGCGACGCGGAAGTCGCAGCCGAGTGCGAGCTCGAGCCCGCCGCCGAGGCAGTAGCCGTGGATCGCGGCGACGACCGGGACGTCGAGCGACTCGAGCAGGTCGGCGAGCGGCTGCACGCCGCGAGGCCGGGTCGATTCGCCCTCGTCGAACGAGCCGAAGCCGCCGATGTCGGCCCCGGCCGAGAATGCCCGGTCGCCGACGCCACGCAGGACGACGACGCGGGCGTCGCCGAGACGCTCGAGCTCGTCCCAGAGGTGCTCGATCACCGCCCCGCCGATCGTGTTCATCGGCGGGTTGTCGATCCAGACGGTCTTGATCACCGCTGCGCGGGCTCCGGCACGAACTGCTCGCGGAGCGCGGTCTTGCGGAACTTGCCGACCGCCGTCTTCGGGATCTCGTCGACGAACTCGTACCGGTCGGGCAGCATCCACTTCGCGAACTGGGGCGCCAGGAACTCCCGCAGCTCGTCGGGGGACACGCTCTGCCCGGGCCGCACCACGACGGCGGCGAGCGGCCGTTCGGCCCACTTCTCGTCGGGGATCGCGATCACGGCCGCCTCGGCGACCGCCGGGTGGCCCATCAGCGCGTTCTCGAGGTCGACGGACGAGATCCACTCGCCGCCCGACTTGATCACGTC
>DAISLG010000232.1:0-3295 GCA_036820565.1 Gaiellaceae bacterium
GAGTGCTTGTAGCCGCAGTGCTCCGACCAGAGCAGCGAGAAGACGGCGAGCTCGAAGTCGTTCGGGGTACGAGCGAGCAGCTCCTGGATTCGGTCGAACTCCTCGTCCGTGAGGCCGAGTGCTCGGTGAAGCGGCTGTTCCGCGACCTGCGTCAGAGCCGGGAGTGTATCCGCGGCCTCCGACGTTGAACTCTCAGGATGAGCCGCCGCCACGCCGTCATGCTGATCGTGCTCGCCCTGATCTGGGGCGCCTCGTTCATGTTCATCAAGGTCGCCGTCCGCGAGGTGGCGCCGCTCGCGCTCGTCTGGTTCCGGATCCTGCTCGCGACGGCCGTGCTCGTCCCGGTCGCCTTCGCCACGCTCGGCCGGCGGGCCGCCGCCGAGTTCCGGCGCGAGTGGCGCCCCCTCGTCGTGATGGCCGTGGTCAACTCGGCCGTCCCGTTCGCCCTGCTCGCGTGGAGCGAGACGAGGCTCGACTCCGGCCTCGCCGCGATCCTCCAGGCCGCGGCGCCGCTCTTCACCGCGCTGATCTCGCTGCGCTTCGGGTCGGACCGCGTCACCGGCTCCCGGCTCGTCGGCGTCCTCGTCGGCTTCGTCGGCGTCGCGCTCCTCGTCGGCGCGCATTCGGGCGGCGACCTGCTCGCGGCGCTCGCAATCGTGTTGACGGCCCTCTGCTACTCGTCGGCGGGCGTCTACGGCGCGCACCGGCTGCGGGACGTCGAGCCGCTCGTCGTCGGGGCGGGGTCGATGCTGATCGCCTCGCTCGTCGCGGCGCCGTTCGGGCTCGCGACGCTGCCGGCCGTGGTCCCCGGCTGGAGGGAGACCGGCTCCGTCCTCGCCCTCGGGCTCGTCGGGACCGGCGTCGCCTACATGCTCTTCTTCGCGATCCTGCGCGGCGCCGGAGCCGCCCGCGCGATCCTCGTCACCTACCTCGTGCCGTCGTTCGCGCTGCTCTACGGCGTGATCCTCCTGCACGAGCCGCTGCGCGTCGCCGCCGTTGCGGGCCTCGCGCTGATCCTCGGCGGCGTCGCCCTCGGAACCGGGCTGCGAAGAGGGCGGGCGGCGCTAGCCTCTCCCGCGTGACCCGCTCCTACGTCCCGCTGCTGCTCTTCCTCTCGCTGCTCTGGGGCGCTTCGTACCTGTTCATCAAGATCGCGGGCCGGCAGCTCGAGCCGTCGACGATGATGCTCGCGCGGACCGTGATCGCCGCGCTGGCGCTGCTCGGCTTCCTCGCCTGGCGCGGCGAGCTGGGGCAGCTGCGCGCGCCGATCGGCGCCTACGCGCTCGGCGTCTTCAACTCGGCCGTGCCGTTCACGTTGATCGCGTGGGGCGAGAAGCACGTCGACTCGGGCGTGGCGGCGATCGCGAACGCGTCTGTGCCGATCTTCGTCGCCCTGCTCGCGATCCGCTTCCGGCCCGACGAGCGGGCGCGGGGCGTGGCGCTCGCCGGGATCGTGCTCGGCCTCGCGGGAGTCGCCGTGCTCGCGGGCGCGGTGCCGGGCGGCGGCTGGTGGGGCGCCGCGGGGACGATCGCCGTCGCGCTCGCGTCGCTCTCGTACGGGGCGACGACGCTCTGGGGCCAGTCGCTGATCCAGCGGACGAGCGGGCCGGTGCTCGCGACGACCGCGCTGATCGGCGGCACGATCGTGCTCCTCCCGGCGGGGATCGCGCAGGCGCCGCACCAGCTGCCGAACCTGAAGACGATCGGCGCCGTCCTCGGCATCTCGCTGCTCGGGACGGCGCTCGCGCAGCTCGTCTGGTTCCGCCTCCTCCGCGGCTGGGGCTCCGCGAAGGCGAGCCTCGTCACCTACCTGCTGCCGGCCACCGCGCTCGTCTACGGCGTCGCCCTGCTCGGCGAGCCGCTGACGGTGTTCGAGCTGGCGGGGCTCGCCCTGATCCTGGCCGGCGTGGCGCTCGGCTCCGGTGTGATCCGCGTCCGCACGACGGCCCCCGCATGATCGAGCTGCGCCGCGCCGTGCCGGAAGACGCGGACTTCCTCGTCGAGCTGATGCGCGACGAGGACGTCGAGCCCTTCCTCGCGCCGGGCCGCCCGCGCGACCGCGAGGGCATCCTCGAGGAGATCGAGCGGTCGCGCGCCGAGCCGGAGAAGTTCGGCAGGATCGTGATCTGGGTCGGCGGTGAGCGCGCCGGGGCGATGGGCTACACGGAGACGAACGAGGCGAACCGGATCGCGCACCTCGGCGGCCTCGCCGTCCATCCCGACTTCCGCGGCCGCCGCATCGCCGACGAGGCCGCGCGGCTGCTCCAGCGCCACCTGATCTTCGAGCTCGGCTTCCACCGGCTGGAGCTCGCCGTCTACGGCTTCAACGAGCGGGCCGCCGCCCACTCGGAGCGCGCGGGCTTCGTGCGCGAGGGCGTCAAGCGAAAGGCCTACCGGCGGCACGGAGAATGGGTCGACGCGATCCAGTTCGGGCTCGTGCGCGAAGACCTCGAATGAGCGCGCTCTTCCAGCCGCTGCGCCTGCGGGGCGTCGAGCTGCGCAACCGGATCGTCGTCTCGCCGATGTGCCAGTACTCGTGCGTCGACGGCGTCCCCACGGACTGGCACCTCGTCCACCTCGGCTCCCGGGCGGTCGGCGGCGCGGCGCTCGTGTTCGCGGAAGCGACGGCGGTGAGCCCCGAGGGCCGGATCTCGCCGGGCGACGCCGGGATCTGGAACGAGCAGCAGGCGGACGCGTTCGCGCGGATCGCCGCGTTCGTGCGAGACCAGGGTGCCGCGGCGGGGATCCAGCTCGCGCACGCGGGCCGCAAGGCGTCGATGCGCGCGCCGTGGGAGGCCCGCGGCGCCGTGGCGCCCGGGGAGGGCGGCTGGGAGCCGGTCGCGCCGAGCGCAGTCACGTTCAGCGAGGACTATGCGTCGCCGCGCGCCCTCTCCGAGAGCGAGATCGGCGAGGTCGTGGAGGAGTTCGTCGCGGCCGCGCGCCGTGCCGACGCGGCGGGCTTCGACGTGATCGAGCTGCACATGGCGCACGGCTATCTCCTGCACGAGTTCCTCTCGCCGCTCTCGAATCTCCGCGACGACCGCTACGGGGGGCCGCTCGAGAACCGGATGCGGGCGCCGCTCGAGGTCGTCCGCGCGGTGCGCGCAGCCTGGCCCGAGGAGAAGTCGCTCTTCGTCCGGATCTCGGCGACGGACTGGGTCGAGGGCGGCTGGGACCTCGACCAGTCGATCGCGTTCGCGCGCGAGCTCGCTCGCGAGGGCGTCGACGTCGTGGACTGCTCCTCGGGCGGCCTCTCGACCGAGCAGGAGATCGACGTCGGGCCCGGCTACCAGGT
>DAISLG010000233.1:0-3245 GCA_036820565.1 Gaiellaceae bacterium
TGAGGAACTGCGGTTGCCGCCGGAGAGGGACGCTCACGCGCCGAGTATCGCCTAGCCCGCGAGCGCGGCAGCGCCGCCGAGCGCGTGCCGGACCGTCCGTGCGAGGACGGCGGGCGTGAACGGCTTCTGGAGGAACGGCACCTCGTCCGAGATGGCCGCGTCCCAGTGGCCCGACATGAAGACGACCTGCACGGACGGGTGGATCCGCCGGATCAGCTCCGCGGCCTCGGGGCCGCTCAGCCCAGGCATCGCGACGTCGGTGAGGAGCAGGTCGAGCGGGCCGTCGTGGCGCGCCGCGAGCAGGACGGCTCCGTCGCCGTCGAACGCCTCGAGCACCTCGTAGCCCTGTGTCAGCAGCACCTCGCGCACGAGCCCGCGGACGACGTCCTCGTCGTCGACGAGCAGGATCGTCGGCGCGCCGGGCGTCATGCGATCAGCCCCAGGCGCAGCGCCGTCGCGACCGCGTGCGTCCGCGACGAGGCGTTGAGCCGCTCCGCGGCCTTCCGCGCGTGCGTCCGAACGGTCTCCGAGCTGATCGCGAGCCGTTCGCCGATAGCCTCGTGGGAGAGCCCTTCGGCGAGGAGCGTCAGCACCTCCACCTCGCGCGCGGTCAGTGCGACCGGCTTCGCGGCGGGCGCGGAGCCCGCAGGCGCGAGCGCGGGATCGACGTACGTGCGGCCCGCGAGCACCGCGTCGAGCGCGCGCGTGAGATCCGCGAGCGGCGCCTCCTTCAGGATGACCGCGTCCGCGCCTGCGGCGAGAACGTCCCCGACGAGCGATCCGTCGGCGTCGCCGGTGTAGACGGCGACTCGCATCGCCGGCGCGGCCTCGGCGAGCGCCCTCACCAGCTCGACGCCGGAGAGCCAGGGCATGCGGAAGTCGACGACGCCGAGATCGGGCTGCTCGCGCCCGGCGAGCTCGACGGCCTGCGTCCCGTCGGAGGCGGGGCCGACGATCGAGTACCCCGAGCCCGCGAGGTACTCCGAGACGGCCGTGCGCACGGCCGGATGGTCGTCGGCGACGAGGCAGCGGAGTCCCATGGGTGAACTATCGCTCCGACGCGCGGGCGTCGGAATCCCCCGAACCGCGCCACGCGCGTACCCCGTTACGGGCTACCTTTGTCAGCATCGCCAAGTCGACACCCGTCACCTGCCTCGTCGCCGACGACCACCCCGCGGTGCTCGAGGCCGTCTGTGCGTACCTCGAGCAGGGCGGGATCGAGATCATCGGCCGGGCCGTCGACGGGCCGGACGCGATCGCGACGATCGAGAGGAGACGGCCGACCGTGGCGCTCGTCGACCTGCGGATGCCCGGGGGCGGCGGCATCGAGGTCGCACGCGAGGCCGGGAAGCGCAGCCCGGAGACCGGCGTGATCCTCTACACCGGCTACGGCGAGCGCGCACTCCTCACCGAGGCGCTCGACGCGGGCGCCCGCGGCTTCGTCCTGAAGGAGGCGCCGCTCGGCGATCTGCTGCGGGCGGTCACCACCGTCGCGGCGGGCGGCACCTACGTCGACCCGGTGCTCGCCGGCGTGCTCGCGAGTGCGGCGATGACGGACAAGCTTCCCGCGCTCACGCAGCGCGAGCGGGAGGTTCTCCGACTGCTGGCCGAGGGCCTCTCGAACGAGCAGATCGGCAAGAGCCTCTTCATCTCCCCGGAGACCGTCCGCACCCACGTCCGCAAGTCGATGAGCAAGCTCGAGGCGGACACGCGCACGCAGGCCGTGGCGAAGGCGCTGCGCCAGTCCCTGATCGCCTAGACCGCGACCGCGATGCTCGGCGAGATCGGCGGCTCCAGGGCGACCTCGGGGGTGCCGAGCACGAGCGCCATCCGCACGAAACCGTTTCCGAGCACGAGCTCGAGCGTTGCGTCTTCCAACCGCTCGAGCGAGCCGTTCCCTTCCGCCGGCGGCTGCGCGCCCGGGTAGGCGATCTCGACGCGTCCGCTGCCGACGAGCACGGTCAGCGAGCTCTGCACCGGCGCAGCGTCGATCGCGCGATCGAGCAGGTCGAAGAGCGCGCGCTCGAGCTGGGCTTCGTCGCTCTCGATCCAGCAGGGATCAGGCGCGCGAACGTCGAGCTTGAGGCGCTTCGCGAACGCGATCGGCCAGGCGCTGCGGACCGCCTGCTCGACGACGGCCGTCAGGTCGCAGCGCGTGCGGACGGTTGCGGCCCGATCGGCGCTCGCGCTTGCACGGCGGCGGAGGTCGTGCGCCTCGGCGAGCGCCCGCCGCGCCTGCTCGAGCGGAAGCTCGAGAAAGCGACGCTGGCCGTCCCCGAGCGGCCCGAGCTCGCCTGCGAGGACGAACTCGAGGTGACTCACGATCGTGTCGAGCGACGCTGCGAGGCTACGGCCGGTGTCGGAGACCGCGTCGGGGGCGAGCGGCTCGCGAAAGGCGATCACGGTCATGCATTGAGCATGCGCTCGTTCTCTCGGCCCCATGTCCCCTGTTCAGGTTCCGGCTTGTGACAGCTCTGCGGCTCGCCCTCGCAGCAGCCGAGCTTGAACCGGCAGCGCGGGCACTGCCACGTGCCGTGCCGCCACTCCATCGCGGCCGCGCAGCGCCAGCACTTCTCGGGCTCGGTCACGCGCTCACAGTACGGGGTGGCGCGGACATTGGGAGTAGCGGCGGTAGGACTCGAACCTACGACACGCGGATTATGATTCCGCTGCTCTAACCAACTGAGCTACGCCGCCGAGCATCCGCGATTTTAGCGGGCGCCGTCCCGTTTGCGCGGGTCCCGCTACAATCCTTCGTCCGCGAGCAGACGCTCGCTTTTTTTTCACGCCTGAAAGACAGGAAATGGCAACCGGAGTCAGAGTCGCAATCACGCTCGCCTGCACGGAGTGCAAGCGACGCAACTATCAGACGAACAAGTCGAAGCGGAACACGCCCGACCGCGTCGAGTTCTCCAAGTACTGCCGCTGGTGCGGCAAGCACACGCCCCACCGGGAGACTCGCTAGTGGCCAGGCAGACCCGCTCGCAGCGCCGCGCGAGGCGCGAGGCCCAGGCGGCCTCGGCTCCGCGCGCCCAGACCCGCGCGACGCGGCAGATCCGGCCGGCGCAGGACCCAGTCGCCGCACATGCCACGCCCGCCGCGCCCGAGCGCGCCCATCGCGGCGGCCCGGTCGGCTTCGTCGGCGAGTCCGTCGCCGAGCTGAAGAAGGTCGAGTGGCCCGGCCAGCAGCAGGTGATCCAGGGCACCGCCGTCGTGATCATCGCCTGCGTGATCGTCGGCATCTA
>DAISLG010000234.1:0-3228 GCA_036820565.1 Gaiellaceae bacterium
GTTGTCAGACAAGCGGACGGGAGACTACAGCGTTACGAATTCGTGTCAAGGTGGACACGTGGCGCCCGCGCCCCCCGACCCGGTGCTCGACGACGGCGTGATCTCGGTGCGCGCCTGGCAGGAGGCCGACGCGGGCCTGCTCGCGGCGGCCTGCAACGACCCGGAGATCGCGCGCTGGCTCGACGAGGTCCCGTCGCCGTACACCGAGGCGGACGCTCTCGAGTGGGTGCGGCGCGCGGGCGAGCTGCGCCGAGACGGCTCCGCATCGCCGTTCGCGATCACCGATGCGGAGACGGGCGCCGTGCTCGGCGCCGTCGGCGTGCACTGGATCGACCCGGAGCAGAAAGTCGCGGACATCGGGTACTGGGCCGCGCCCGACGCGCGCGGGCAGGGGATCGTGACGCGCGCCGTGCGCCTCGTCGCGGGCTGGGTGCTCGGCGAGCTCGGGTTCGAGCGCCTCCAGCTCCGCGCCGATCCGCTGAACGAAGCGTCGTGCCGCGTCGCGGAGCGCGCGGGCTTCACGCGCGAGGGGACACTGCGCTCGGTGCGCTACAACGCGCGGCAGCAGAGGCGGATCGACTTCGCCATGTACTCGCTGCTACGCGACGAACTCGTCTAGGCGGCTCGCGACCGCCCGCTCGAATGCGCCCGCCCGCGGGAGCCTGACGAGGCCGAGGCGCGAGCGCAGCGCGACGCCGTGAAAGCCGCCGCGGATCTCGACCGCAGTGACGATGCCGCCGGCGGCCCGGATTCGCTCCAGTCCCGCGGCCGTCCGGTGTGGGCTCACGCCGGGGAGGCCCGGCAGCGGCCGGTCGAGCGAGCCGTGGATCGACGCGAACGGCCTGCCCGCCAGCGCCGAGACGTCGAGCTCGGGCGGCAGCCACGGCGCGATCCCGATCACCCGCTCGACGCGCGGGTCGCCGGCGACCGAGATCGAGACGGCACCGCCCATCGAGAAGCCGAGCAGGCAGACGCGGGCGCCGACCGGGACCGCGGCGAGCGCCTCGCGCGCGTCCTCGACGCACGAGTCGAGCCGGCGCCACGACTTGACCCGGTAGCGCACCTCGACGAAGCCGACGCCGGGATACCGCGGCGCGAGCCGCCCGACGAGCCACTCGAGCGAGGCGCTCCACGTCCCCGGTACCTCGGCCGCCTGCCCGCCGTTCACGCAGACGACGGCGGCCCGCTCGAGCGGGCCCGTGATCCTCAGATCTGCCAGGAGCCGCCACGCAGGACGGGCACGCGCTCGCCGCCCGAGGCGATCCCCGTGACGTCGAGCTCGTTCGAGCCGATCATGAAGTCGATGTGCGTCGCGCTCGTGTTCGTCTTGCCGGCGTCCTCGTCGCCGAGGAGAAAGCCGAAGCCGTTCCCGAAGGCGATGTGGCTCGCGGCGTTCTCGTCGAGCAGCGTGTCGTAGAAGACGGTGTCGAGCGGGCCGATGCGCCCCTCGCGGTCGACGAGCGCGAGCTCGCCCAGGCGGCAGCCGCCGTCGTCGACCGACGTCAGCTCGCGCAGCGCCTCGGCGTTTCTCTCCGCCTCGATCTCGACCGCCCTGCCGCCCTCGAACGTCACCTTCAGGCCGCGGAGGATCGTCCCGTCGCGGAGCACGAGCGGCTTCGTCGCGGTGACGACACCGTCCGTCCGCACCGGGTCCGGAGTCGTGAAGACCTCCTCCGTCGGCAGGTTCGGCATGTGCCGGATGCCGTCGACCGTCTCGAAGTCGGCCGCCCACCAGACCGCGCTGGGGAAGAGGCCGATCGTCAGATCCGTGCCCGGCCCCTCGAGGTGCATCGCATCGAAGCGGCGCTCGGAGAGCCGCTCCGCCGAGCCTTTCAGCGACTCCATGCGCTCGTTCCAGGCGGCGACGGGATCGGCCTCGTCGAGCCGCAGGACATGCTCGATCTGCTCCCAGAGGCGCTCGAGCGCCGCGTCCTCGTCGAGCTCGGGGTGGACGAGCTTCGCCCACGCCGGGTTCGGGCACGGGGCACCGCACCAGTTCGTCGTACGCGCGTTCACGAGCGGATGCGTCTCCTTCAGGTACGGCATCGCGTCGCGGCCGGAGCGTGCCGGGTCGAGGTCGTCGAGGAGGCCGGGCGCGACCGGGCCGCTCCAGCCGATCCGGGCGGCCCGCTCGTCGCCGAGCGCGAGCATCCGCTCGCCGTACCAGGGCGGGACGTAGTCGAGCGTCGAGTCGTCCGCGTGCTCGATCCGCGCCCGCTTCACGTACGGGTCGAACCAGAAGACGTCGACGAACTTCGCGCCGTGCTTGTACGCGCTCTCCGCCGTCGCGCGCGTCAGCTCCTCCTGGCCGAGGGAGGCGCCGATCGCGACGATCTGGCCCCGCTGGACGTTGGCGCCGAACGCCACGACGAGCTCGGCGAGGCGTTCGACGCGGTCCGGCATCGCAGGCGATCGTACAGAGGCCGCGAACAAGTGGCGGGTGGACAACCGCACCGCCGTCGACCGCTTCCTCGCGAGCCCGGGGCTCGCTGCGGAGACCCGCCGCGCGTACCGCAGCGACGTGGGGCAGTTCCTCCACTGGCTCGGCGACCGCGACCTCGACGCGGTCGACATCCGCGTCCTCGCCGACTACGCGTCGGAGCTCGGCCGCGCGCGCCCCGGCGGCAAGCTCGCGCCCGCGTCGATCGCGCGCAAGCTCGCGGCCGTCCGTGCGCTCCTCCGCTTCGCCCTCGGACCGGCCCGTGTCCCGGACGGCTCGCTCGCGCCGCGCCGCGGCCGGCGGCTTCCGAACGCCCCGAAGATCGACGAGGTCGACGCGATCCTCGACGGCTTCGAGGGGAACGAGGCGCTCGAGCTGCGCAACCGCGCGCTCGTCGAGCTCGTCTACTCGGCCGGGCTGCGCAGCCGCGAGGCGGTCGACCTCGACCTCGCGAGCGTCGACTTCGAGCAGGAGCTCGTCCACATCCGCGGCAAGGGCTCGAAGGACCGCGTCGTCCCACTCGGCGAGGAGGCCGCATACCGGGTCGGGCTGTACCTCCGCGACGGCCGCCCGAGGCTCGCCCGCGGCGCCGAGGACGCGCTCTTCCTCTCCGCGCGCGGACGGCAGCTCGACCCGTCGACGCTCCGCCGGCTGCTGCCGCACCCGCACCGGCTCCGGCACGCGTTTGCGACCCACCTGCTGGAGGGCGGCGCCGACCTCCGCACGATCCAGGAGCTGCTCGGTCACAGCTCGCTCTCGACCACCCAGATGTACAGCCACGTCGACGG
>DAISLG010000235.1:0-3190 GCA_036820565.1 Gaiellaceae bacterium
GTGCAGTGGTGCCACGGCGCGCCCGGAATCGTCGCCTCGCTCGCGACGCTGATGCCCGAGGAGCTCGCGCTCGCAGGCGCCGAGCTGACCTGGAGCGCCGGGCCGCTCGTCAAGGGCGGCGGCCTCTGCCACGGGACGGGCGGCAACGGCTACGCGTTCCTGAAGATGTTCGAGCTGACCGGCGACGAGCTCTGGCTCGAGCGCGCGCGGGCGTTCGCGATGCACGCGATCGGCCAGGTCGAAGGCTCGCGCTACTCGTTGTGGACGGGCGACATCGGGATCGCGCTCTACCTGTGGAGCTGCGCGACGGCGACTGCCGACGTGCCCACGATCGACTACTGGTGAGCCGGCGCGCCGTCGTCGTCGGATCCGGCCCGAACGGGCTCGCGGCCGCGATCACGCTCGCGCGCGCGGGCCTCGAGGTCGAGGTCCACGAGGCCGAGGCGACGGTCGGCGGCGGCTCGCGCACGGCCGAGCTGACGCTGCCCGGTTTCCGCCACGACGTCTGCTCGGCGATCCACCCGCTCGGGCAGGCGTCGCCGATGTTCCGCGGGATCGAGTTGGCCGTCGACTTCATCCACCCGGCCGCGCCGGCGGCGCACCCGCTCGACGACGGCACGGCGGTCTTGCTCGAACGCGACCTCGATGCGACGGCCGAGGGCCTCGGACGGGACGGGGCGGCGTACCGCCGGCTGGTCGAGCCGCTCGTGCGCGAGTGGGAGCACGTCGAGGGCGTTCTGCTCGGGCCGCTTCCGCTCGACCCGCGGCGGGCGCTCGCCCTCGCGCGCGCACTCCGCGGGCGGGCCTTCCCGAGCCTCGCCGCCGCGCTCGGCTCGGCGCGAGGCGTCGCCGAGAAGACGTTCGAGACGGAGCGCGCCCGAGCCTTCCTCGCGGGCCACGCGGCACACTCGATGCTGCCGCTCGAGCGCCGCCCGAGCGCCGGCTTCGGGCTCGCGCTGCTCGTGCTCGGCCACGTTGCAGGGTGGGGACTCCCGCGCGGCGGCTCGCAGACGATCGCGGACGCGCTCGTCGCAAAACTCCGCGAGCTCGGTGGCCGCATCCACACGTCGAGCCCGGTCGACGAGCTCCCGCGAGCCGACGTCGTTCTCTGCGACACCTCACCGCGGGAGCTCGCACGGATCGCCGGCGGCCGCCTCCCGGATCGCTACCGGCGCGCCCTCGGTCGCTACCGACTCGGCCCGGGCGCGTTCAAGCTCGACTGGGCGCTCGACGGCCCCGTGCCGTGGCGCGCGGCCGAGTGCGCGCGGACGGCGACCGTGCACCTCGGCGGGACGCTCGACGAGATCTCGGCGTCCGAGCGCGACGCGTGGGAGGGACGGCACTCGGAGCGGCCGTTCGTCCTCTTCGCCCAGCAGAGCCTCTTCGACGGCTCGCGCGCGCCCGCCGGGAAGCACACCGGCTGGGCCTACTGCCACGTCCCGAACGGCTCCGGCGTCGACATGACCGAGCGGATCGAGGCGCAGGTCGAGCGCTTCGCGCCCGGGTTCCGCGACCTGATCCTCGCGCGGCACGCGGCCGGCCCTGCCGAGATGGAGGCCGGCAACCGCAACCTGCTCGGCGGCGACCTGAACGGGGGCGCGATGGACCTGGGCCAGCTCCTCTTCCGGCCGGTCCGCAAGCGGGTGCCCTACAGGACCCCGCTCGAGGGCGTCTACATCTGCTCCGCGTCGACCCCGCCGGGCGGCGGCGTCCACGGCATGTGCGGCTACTCGGCGGCGCTCGTCGCGCTCCGCGACCTGGCCGAGCGCTCGTAAGGCCGCTCAGGCGTCTCCGGCACGTTTCTTCGCCTTGTAGGCGCGCTTGGCCGCCTGGTAGGCCTCGAGCGCCTCCGGCGAGTCCACGTCCCCGAGCGTCGGGTGACCCGGGACGAGCGCGTCGGCCGTGCCGATGCCGAATCGCGTGGACAGGACGGAGCCGAGCGCCTTGATCTTCATCTCGCCGAAGCCGGGCAGGGCCGCGAGGTTCGCGCGGAGCTCCTCCGATGTCGCGGCGTCGGTCCAGACGCGCGCCGCGTCGCCGTCGTAGCGCTCGACGACATGGGCGCAGAGGTCGCGCACGCGCTCCGCCATCGCGCCGGGGAAGCGGTGGATCGCCGGTTTCTCGCGGAACGCCTCGTCGAGATCCATCCCCGCGAGCTTGCGGGCGTCGAGCGTGCCGACGCGCTGCTTCAGGGCGAGCGGCCCGGCGAAGGCCTTCTGCACGGTCACCTGCTGGTCGAGCGCGAAGCCGATCAGCAGCGCGAGCGGGTCGCGCGCGAGCAGCTCGTTCGCGTCGGCATCGGCTGTGAAGTGCAGTGCGTCGGGCACCACGCAGACTCTAGACTCGCCGCGTGGAGCTCGCGGGGAAAGTTGCGCTCGTCACCGGGGCGGGAAGCGGGATCGGCTACGCGATCGCGGAGCGCTTCGCAGCCGAGGGGGCGGCCGTCGCGATCAATTACCTCGGACACGGGGACGACGCGAAGGCGCTCGCCGCCCGGCTCGATCACGCGGTCGCGATCGAGGCGGACGTTTCCGACCGCGACGCGATCGCTGCCATGCTCGAGCGGGTCGAGTCCCAGCTCGGCCCGATCACCGTCCTCGTGAACAACGCCGGGATCGAGAGCGCGAAGCCGTTCCTCGAGATCGACCCCCACGAGTGGGAGAAGACCCTGGCGGTCGACCTGACCGGCCCGTTCCTCTGCGCGCAGGCGTGCGGCCGCTCGATGAAGGCCGCGGGTGGCGGCTCGATCGTCAACATCTCCTCGATCCACGAGGACTTCCCGTTCCCCGGCTACACGCCGTACTGCGCCGCGAAGGGCGGCCTGCGGATGCTGATGCGGAACGCCGCGCTCGAGCTGGCGCCGTTCGGGATCCGGGTGAACAACGTCGCCCCGGGCGCGATCGCGACGCCGATCAACGCTGCCACTCTCGCCGACCCGGCCAAGGTGAAGCGGCTCGCCGAGCTGATCCCGCTCGCGCGGATGGGAACGCCGGAGGAGGTGGCGGAGGTCGTCCTCTTCCTCGCGTCCGATCGCGCCGCCTACGTGACCGGCTCGACGTACTACGTCGACGGCGGGATCGTGCGGCACGCCGAGCCCTTGTAGGAATCGGAGGGCTCGGGGGACAGGTCCGGGGTCTGACCCCAGACTGGTCGTGAAGTGCCATGTCCTTTGTCGCGGACGCGGCTCGAA
>DAISLG010000236.1:0-3155 GCA_036820565.1 Gaiellaceae bacterium
GCCGGACCCTGCTCAATCTGAGACAGACTCCTGACCCCGGCCGTGGCTGATTCAGACATGTCGACGACGCCGCGCGCGGGACAGCCGGGCAAACGGCGTCCCGTCACGGTGCCCTGAGGGGACATGTCCGGGGTCAGACCCCGGACATGTCCGCGTACTCGAACGCGCTCGTGAAGGCGCAGGTGCCGGCCACCTCCCAGGCGAAGGGCTCGTCGGCGACCCGCAGCACGTCCGCGTAGAGCTCGGTGCCCGCGACGTGGTGGCCCGGGATCACGCAGGAGACGCGCTCCTCCGTCTCGACCGGCCGTAACGCGCGCAGCTCGATCCGATCGGCGACCCGAAGCTCGTGGCCCGCCGGTCCGTGCTCGATCTCGATCCGCGCAGGACGCACGTCGACGAGCTCGCTCGGCTTGCGCACCCACGGGAGCGCGAGAATCCCCTCGCCGCCGGCGCGCCCGAGAAAGATCGCCTCGAGCGCGGCGCGACGGGGCGCGTCGGCGCGCTCGTCGACGTAGAGCACGAACGTCCACGGCGAGCCCGGCTCGTCGTCCTCGTAGCGGATCGCCATCGCAACCGCGAGCCCGGTGAGATCGAGCCCGTCCGCCTCGCCCGCCTCGACCCGCCAGCAGAGGACGCCGTAGCACTCGCCGTAGGTCGAGCGTCCACCCGGCACGCCGGCGACCGTCCGGCAGGGGCAGATCGCCTCGCAGTTGCAGGACTCGAAGTAGGTGCCCGCGACGCGCCAGCTCACGCGACCACCGTCGAGGCGGCGAGGCCGACGAAGGCCAGCCCGATCGGGGTCGCTGCGAGGAACACGATCACGGGCGGGAGCCTGAAGCCCCCGCCCGTGATCGTCAAGCCCACCTACAGCGCCAGGTACGGTGCGAGGAAGTTCTGCGCGTTGTCCGTGTCGACGCGCTCGTTCACGCTCGTGGCGTAGCACGGCACGTCGCCGGTCGAGACGACCGAGATCACGACGGGACCGGTCGGCGTGTCGACGAACGTCGGGCCGCCCGAGTCGCCGTAGCCCGTGCCGGAGTAACCCTGGGCGAGGTTCTGGTTCAGGTGGATGAACTCCGGGTCGAGCGAGTAGAAACCGGAGATCGTCCACTTGCGGATCCCGTCGAAGGGGAACGTCGGACCCGTGCCCGGGACGACGATCTGCTCGGCCGTCCCGTAGCCGACGTTGAGGTAGCTCGTCGTGCCGATCGTGCCGGCGTTCTTCAACCCGTCGAGGAAGTGCAGCGGCGCGATCGTCGCCGGCGTGATCCCCTTCACCGGCTTGTCGAGCAGGACGATCGCCGTGTCGTTCTGGTACGGCGCGTGCCAGTCGGGATTCTCGATCACAGTGCCGTGGTACGGCGTCTTGAAGATGTTGTGATCGGGGTCGGTCCCGAAGGCGGTGTCGAACGTGACATACGTCGTCGTCTGCCCCTTCGAGAACAGATAGTCCGAGCAGTGGCCGGCCGTCAGGAACACGCGCGGCGACACGAGCGTCCCGCTACAGATGATCCTGAGACTTCCGTCGGTGCGCTTCGCGAGCAGTGCCCCGACGTTCGGGTGATCGTTTCCGTCGATCGTGGTGTCGCCCGTCTGGGCGGGCGCCGCGAGCGCGGTGGCGAGCGCGACGACGAGCATGGCGCCGAGCGCCAGAGCCTTCTTCATGGACTTTCCTCCCCTGTTGCGGATGACCCGGTAAAGCCGCGGTCCTGATCCTAGACTGGCGCGGATGATTCTCCGAGGGGGACTGATTCGCACGATGGAGCCGAGCGTGCCGACGCAGCGCGCGCTCGCGGTCGCCGGCGAGTGGGTCGTCGGCGGCGTCGGCGTCCACGAGAGCGCGCTCGCCTCACCGGAGTCCGTCGATCTGCGCGGCCGCTGCGTCGTCCCGGGCTTCACCGACTCGCACGTCCACTTCCCGACCTGGGCAATGGCCCAGGCCGAGATCGCGCTCGACGGCTGCGGCTCGCTCGAGGACGCGCTTGCGCGCGTGCGCGCTGCGTCTGTCGCGCCCGGCCGCTGGCTCCGCGGCTACGGCTGGCGAAACGGCGACTGGGCCGTCCCGACAGAGCCGACACGGCAGGCGCTCGACACGGTCACGGGCGAGTCACCGGCGGCGCTGATCGCGAAGGACTACCACTCGCTCTGGCTCAACTCGGCCGCGCTGGCGCTCGCGAAGGGAGACCTCGAGGTTGCGGGCGGGGTCGTCGAGCGCGACGGCTCGGGCGAGCCGACCGGCGTGCTGCGCGAGGAGGCCGCGTGGCGCTTCAAGGAGCGCTACCTCGTCACGAGCGACGAGGAGTACCTGGCTGCGATGCGCGCCGGGGTCAAGCTCGCGAGCTCCCGCGGCGTCACGGCCGTCCACGACAAGGACGGCTGGCTCGGGGCGCTCCGGCTCTGGCAGCGGCTCGGCTCCCGCGAACTGCGCGTGTGGCAATCGGTTCCGCACGAGCAGGTCGACGAGCTGCGCGCGCTCGGGATCCGGTCGGGTTTCGGCGACGACTTCCTCCGAGTTGGCTACCTCAAGGTCTTCATGGACGGGACGCTCGGCTCGCAGACCGCCTGGATGCTCGACGGCTCCGGGGTGCGGATCACGAGCGGCGAGGAGCTCGCCGAGATAGTGCGCCGAGGCGCGGAGGCCGGCTTCCCGGTCGGAGTCCACGCGATCGGCGACCGCGCGAACCGCGAGGCGCTCGACGCGTTCGCGTCGACGCGCGACGTCTGGCAACCGGTCGGGCTCCGCCACCGCGTCGAGCACGCGCAGCTGCTCGCACCCGAGGACCTCCCCCGCTTCGCGGAGCTCGGCGTCGCCTGCTCCGTGCAGTTCTCGCACGCGCCCTCCGACCGCGACTTCGCCGACCGCTTCTGGGCGGGGAAGACGGACGGCGCTTACGCGTTCCGGTCGCTGCTCGACTCCGGGGCGGTGGTCGCGAACGGCTCCGACGCGCCGGTCGAGGAGCTCGACCCGCTCGCCGGGATCAGGGCCGGCGTGCTCCGGACGATCGACGAGCGGCCCGCGTGGCATCCGGACGAGGCTCTGACCGTCGAGCAGGCCCTCCACGCGACCACGGTCGCCCCCGCGTGGCTCGCGGGCGACGAGCGGCGCCGCGGCAAGTTGATCCCGGGGTACGCAGCCGACCTCGTCGTCCTCAGCC
>DAISLG010000237.1:0-3149 GCA_036820565.1 Gaiellaceae bacterium
ACTGGATCCCGAGGTACTTGATCCCCGGGTACTTCTTGAGCTCGGCCTCGAAGCCCTGCTTGCGCTGATCGGTCGTCGAGACGCCGGGCTGGACGCTGATCGCCGCGACCTTGCCCGACTTGCCGATCGCCTGTGCGAGCGCGTCGGCCGCCGACTTGCCGCCGGCGACGTTGTCCGACGAGATGTTCGTGAACGCGATCTTCGCGGAGATGAACGTGTCCACGGTGGCCACCGGGATGCCCGCCGCGATCGCTTTCTTGATCGGCGCGATCAGCGCCGTCTTGTCGGTCGGGGCGATCAGGATCGCATCGGGGTGCCGAGTGATCGCACCGTTCAGGTACGGGACCTGCGTCGGCGCGCTGAAGGCGGTCGGCGAGCCCTGGAAGACGAGCTTGACGCCGAGCTTCGCCGCCGCTGCGGCCGCTCCCTTGTGCATCGTCGTGTAGAAGGCATCGCTCGCGATGCCCGGGATCAGGTAGAAGGTCAGCGTCTTCTGCGGCGCCGCCTTTGCCGTGTGACTCGCCATCCCGGCGACCGCTGCGATCGCGGCCGCGGAGACGACGACGAGCGTCAGCGCGAGTACCAAGCGCCCTCTTCTCATTGTCTTCCTCCTTCTGTCGATTTCCTGTACATGCCGGCCCTATGAGCTCCACCGTCGCCGGCGGACCTGGTCGAGGTAGACCGCGACGATGATGGTCGCCCCGACGAGCACCTCCTGCCAGAACGGGTCGATCCCGTTGATGACGAAGCCGTTCTGGAGGACGGTCGGGATGAACGCGCCGACGACCGTGCCGAGGATCGTGCCGATGCCCCCGAAGAGGCTCGTCCCCCCGATCACGACCGCCGCGATGGCGTTCAGGTTGTCGGTGTTGTGCGCCGAGAGGTTCTCGGTGCCGAAGCGGGCGATGTCGATCAGCGCGGCGACACCGCAGAGGAAGCCGGTCAGCGTGTAGACCTTGATCAGGTGCCGGTCGACGTTGACGCCGGCGCGCCTCGCCCCTTCCTCGTTCGAGCCGATCGCCGCCGTGTAGACGCCGAAGCGGGTCAGCCGGAGGAGCACGTAGGAGGCGCCCACGATCGCCGCCGCGACCAGCACCGGCACGTAGACGCCGCCGATCGAGCCGTTGCCGAACCGGTCCTGGAACCGCGTCGGGATCGAGGAGAGGTTCGTGCCGCCGGACAGCAGGTCGGCCCCGCCGAACGACATCCCGAGCGTGCCGAGCGTGACGATGAACGGCGGCAGCTTCAGCCGCGTGATCAGCGTGCCGTTCACGAAGCCCCAGGCGCTTCCCGCCAGGATCGCGACGACGCCCCCGACGAGGATCCCGCGCACGTCGTGCGGGAAGATCAGGTTGGACGTCTGCGCGTGCGTCCCCGACAGATTCACCATCACGGTGCCGCCCGCAACGCCCGCGAAGACCAGGATCCCGCCGACGGACAGGTCGATTCCGGCCGTGACGATCACGAACGTCTCGCCGATCGCGAGCAGGATCACCTCCGACGTGTCGAGCCCGATGTTCTTCAGGTTCTCGGCGTGGAGGAAGACGTGGCCCGGCGTCGTGATCGAGAAGTACGCGAGCAGCCCGAGCAGGAACAGGAAGATCCAGAAGCGCGTCAGGAAGAGGAAGAGCAGCCGCCCGCGGGTCTCGCCGTCCTCCGGCGTGCCGAGCTCGGCCGACGGCTCAGCCACGGTCGGCCTCCGGCGGCAGGCAGCGGATCGCGTCGAGCTTCCCGGCGACGGTGCACGGCCCGGCGGCGTGCGGGACGAGCACCGTCTCGCCGCGCGCGAGGTCGAGCCCGCCGTCCGCGCACTCGATCCGGCCCGGGCCCGCGAGGACGACGAGGATCGAGAAGGACGGCTCGAGCTCGAGCGGCTCCGCGGGCCGCAGCCGCTCGCCGCCGAAGAACGGCGCCGCCTCGGGCGGGAGCAGCGGGACGCGCTCGCCCTCCGGCGTGGGGCGGTGCAGCGCGGCGAGCCGGTCACCCGTCCAGGCCGAGCGGTCGACGGCGGCGAGCGCGGCTTCCCGGCCGAGGCCGAGGTTGCCGTCGACGCGCCCGTCGATCGCGAAGCCTTCCCACTCGAGCAGCACGGAGAGGTCGGACGGCTCCTGGAGCTCGACCATCAGGATCCCCTCGCCGATCGCGTGCGGGACGCCCGCAGGGACGTAGACGACGTCGCCCGCCGCGACGGAGAGCTCGTTCAGCGACCCGAGCAGCGCCTCGACGTCCTGGCGCTCGACCCAGCCGGCGAGCTCGTCCTCGCGGACGTCCTCGCGGAAGCCGAGCCCGACGACCGGCCGCACGCCGCGGGTCTCGACGATCGCCCACGCCTCGGTCTTGCCGTAGGGCGAGCCGAGTTCCCGTGCGGCGAAGGCGCGGTCGGGGTGGCAGTGGACGGGGAGCCGCTCGCCCGCGTCGAGCAGCTTGACGAGCAGGCCCGGGTCCGTGCGGCCCGGGCCGAGGAAGCCTTCCGGGTCGGCGGCGACCGCGTCTCTCACGAGGCGGCCGTCCTCGAGCCGTGAGAGCCCCGTCTCCGCCTCGCCGAAGGTCGTGCACGTCGAGCCGACCCAGTCCTCGGGCGCGTACTCGTCGCTCGAGGGCGTCCCGCGGAAGCGCGCGATCGCGTCGCCGCCGCGGTAGAAGCGGTGCAGCTGGTTCGGCGGCAGGCGCAAGGGCTTCACGCGGCGATCTCCCCGGAGCCTCGCGCGACGAGCGTCGTCGGCAGGACGACGCGCTGCGGCGGCCTGCTGTCACCCGAGAGCCGCTGCCACACGAGGCGCGCCGCGCGCCGCCCGAGCTCCGACGCGTCGTAGGCGATCACGGTCACGGCCGGGGTGACCAGCTCGGCCAGCTCGAAGTCGTCGAAGCCGACGAGCGCGACGGGCCCCCGGCCGAGCAGGGCGCGCAGCGCACCCGTCGTCATCCGGTTGTTGCCGGTGAAGAACGCGGTCGGCGGGTCGGGGAGGGCGAGCAGGTCGCGGGCCGCCTCCTCCGCCGCCCCGGTGTCGTGCGGGCCGAGCCGGACCAGCTCGGCGTCGATGCCGATGCCCGCCGCGGCCAGCGCCTCGGAGTACCCCCGGTAGCGCTCGGCCGCCGTCGGGATCGACGGCGCGTCGGCGACGATGGCGATGCGGCGGTGTCCGTGGGCG
>DAISLG010000238.1:0-3139 GCA_036820565.1 Gaiellaceae bacterium
TCGTCGGCGGGTCGCACCTTGTACGGGCGCCAGCGCTCGAGCAGCTCCGGGCGCGCGAACGCGAGTCCGAGGTGCGGCCCGTAGAACTTGTACGGCGAGCAGAGGAGGACGTCCGCTCCCACCGCGGCGACGTCGATCGGGCCGTGCGGCGCGTAGTGCACCGCGTCGACCCAGGCGAGCGCGCCGGCCTCGTGCGCGAGCGCCGCGACGCGCGCGACGTCGGTGACGGTGCCGACCGCGTTCGACGCCCACGGGAACGCGACGACGCGTGTCCGCTCGGACAGGAGCGACGCGAGCTGGTCGAGGTCGAGGCGGCAGTCGCCGGTGATCTCGGCGAACCGCACCGTCAGGTCGAGGTCGTGCGCGAGCTCGAGCCACGGCGAGACGTTCGCGTCGTGGTCGAGTTGCGTGACGACGACCTCGTCGCCGGCCCGCCACCCGCGCGCGCAGGCGCGGGAGAGCGCGAAGTTGAGCGTCGTCATGTTCGCGCCGAAGGCGACCTCGTCCGGCGCGGCGCCGAGGAAGCCCGCAGCGGCGATCCTCGCGTTCGTGACGAGCGCGTCGCTTGCACGCGAGGTCGCGAACGGGCCGCCGAGGTTCGCGTTCGAGCGACGCAGGTAGCCGGCGATTGCGTCGATCACGGAGTCGGGCACCTGCGTCCCGCCGGGCCCGTCGAAGTACGCGAGCGGGGAGTCGAGAGCGCCGAAGCGGGCACGGATCTCGTCGACCGTCACGCGACGCTCCAGACGTAGGCGGGCTCGACGGTGAGCGAGGCGCCGACGAAGCAGTCGCGCTCGGCCTTCGCGAGCAGCGCCTCGGCGCTCTCGGGCGCGGGGTCGAGCTCGACGTCGATGCGGCACTCGATCTCGACGAACGCGTAGCGGCCGTCGTCCTCGCGGCGCGTGACGACCCCGGAGGCCGAACCGGACGCGACGAGGTCGATCCCGTCGCGCTCCGCGTGGTAGCGGAGGCTCTCGATCGAGCAGCGCAGGAGCGCCGCGAGCAGGAGGTGGTCGGGCGCCCACTCGTCGCCGAGCGCCGTGGGCGCGCCGCCCTCGGCCGACACGCGGCCCGCCCGGTCGGTGGAGACCGCGTACTCGAACCTCTTGGGCGTCACGGGGCTCACGGTCGCGAACCGTACTGGGTCCGTCCGGACCGGTCCGTAGGGTGCGGCGCATGGCACGCCTGCGGCTGAGGCCGCTCTCCGAGGCCGAGTGCTACGCCCGGTGCTACGGGGCCAAGGACGACACCGTGCGCGTCGTCTCGATGGAGCCTCGCCGCCCGCGTTACACGCTCGGGGTGAACGGCGAGGACCTGCGCCTCCTGTTCGAGCAGCGGCTCGACGCGCGGGAGCCCGAGGCGGCGTGAGGCGGCGGCAGGTCTTCCCGAACTGCCGGGTCAGCTGGAGCTCGCGGCCGACGCTCCGCCGCGACGTGAGGCCGCCCGCCCGCCGGTGGGCGCGGTGCGCCAAGCCGAGCCCCGCCCGCTGCCGGAGGTAGCCCCGAGCGCGGTTCCGGACATCCTCGGCCCCGGGCTCGAGGCGATCTTCTGCGGGATCAACCCCGGCCGGTTCTCCGCTGCGGCGCGCGCGCACTTCGCCAATCCCCGGAACGACTTCTGGCGGCTCCTCCACGAGGCCGGGTTCACGCCGCGGCTGCTGGATCCCTCGGAGCAGCAGCTCCTGCCGGGCTTCGGCTGCGGCGTCACGAACGCCGCCTACCGGACGACGCCCGGGTCGGGCGATCTCCGGCGCGCGGATTTCGAGGGCTCCGCCGAGCGGCTCGAGCGGCTCGCGCTGGAGTTGCGGCCGCGCGCGATCGCGTTCGTCGGCAAGGAGGCGTACCGCGGCGCCTTCGGCGAGCGCGCCGAGCTCGGCCTCCAGCGGCGCCACTTCGAGGACACGTGGCTCTACGTCCTCCCGTCGACCTCGCCGGCGAACGCGGCTGTGTCGTACGAGGAGCGGCTCCACTGGTTTCGCGCGCTGCGAGAGTGGCTGCACGAGCCACGACTCCGGCCCGCCGCGCGCGCCCTCGTGCTGGACGAGCGCGACCGGATCCTGCTCGTCCGCTTCGTCAACCCGCACACCGGCAACACGTTCTGGGCGACTCCCGGCGGCGCCGTCGACGAAGGCGAGTCGCACGAGCAGGCGGCCCGGCGCGAGCTGGCCGAAGAGGCCGGCCTCGGCGGCGCGGAGCTCGGCCCGTGGGTGTGGACGCGCGAGCACGTCTTCATGTGGGTCGACCGGTGGATCCGCCAGCAGGAGCGCTTCTACGTCGTGCGGGTCGAGGCCGCCGAGGTGGCGCCCACCTTCACTCCCGAGCAGCTCGCGAGCGAGGGCATCCACGAGCACCGCTGGTGGAGCGTCGAGGAGATCGCGGCGTCGGACGCCCTGTTCGCGCCTCGCGCGCTCGCGGGGCTGCTCGGGATGCTGCTGCGCGAGGGGCCGCCGGCAGAGCCCCGCGTCGTCGGGATCTGACTCGATCGAGTGAAATCGCGCGTCTCCCCCCGGTCGGGGGAGGAAGCCTCCCCCCGAGCGGGCTACGGTGCGGCGAAACCTCCCTCGCACTGGGGGACGCTGCGGCCGGAAGGAACCGATGAAGAAGCTGTGCCTCGCTCTGTTGATGTCGACTGCGCTCGTCTCGGCGGTCTCGGCCCGCGCCGAGGATCATCCGGGCCGCTACGCCGAAGGCGCTCTCGTGGCGCTGTCGAGCGATTCGATCTCGGTCCGGCCCGACTCCGGCGAGCTCCTGACGTGCTCGCTCTCGGCGTTGGTCGCCCCGCAGCTCACCGCCCTGCACCTCGTGGTCGGCGAGCGCGTCCGCGCGGCCTGCGAGCTCCACGAAGCGCATTACGTCCTCGTCAAGGTCGGGCGGCCGGAGGCGGCCCCGCCGGCACCGGTCCAGGTGCACGCGCCGCGCTACGCCGAAGGCAAGCTGACGGCACTCTCGGCGGCATCGGTCACCGTCGCCCCGGACTCGGGTGACGCGCTCACGTGCGCGATCCCCCCGGCGAGGGCCGGCTCGGTCGCCGAGCTCCACCTCGTCGTCGGCGAGCGCGTCAGGCTGTACTGCGAGTTCGCCGACGGCGGCTATCGCCTCGCGAAGCTCGCGCGTCCCGAGAAGCCGGCCGCGCCGCCCGT
>DAISLG010000239.1:0-3135 GCA_036820565.1 Gaiellaceae bacterium
GTGTATAACATGAGAAAAGGTAGAGCGTGAGAGGGGAGCAGCCGTGACGTATGTGATCGGGGAGTCGTGCATCGACGTGAAGGACCGCTCGTGCGTCGATGTCTGTCCCGTCGACTGCATCTACGAGGTCGGGCGGATGCTCGTGATCGACCCGGAGGAGTGCATCGACTGCGGCGCCTGTGAGCCGGAGTGCCCGGTCGAGGCGATCTTCCCCGAGGACGCGCTGCCCGACAAGTGGGCGCCGTTCGTGAAGATCAAC
This sequence comes from Gaiellaceae bacterium, assembly GCA_036820565.1. Lineage (GTDB taxonomy): Bacteria > Actinomycetota > Thermoleophilia > Gaiellales > Gaiellaceae > DAISLG01. The sequence continues at coordinate 260 of DAISLG010000239.1, forward strand.
GCCGCCTGGACAGAGGGAGCCGAGGCGGTCGACACGCTCGTCGACACCTACGTCTCCGAGCACGAGCTGCCCGCGATTGACGGTCAGCGCTGATGCGCAGACTCGAGGTCTGCCCGCTCGGCGACCTGCCTGCAGGGACGGCGCGGATCGTACGGGACGGATGGCTCGCGATCGGCGTCTACAACCTCGGCGGCGAGCTGTACGCGATCGAGGACCGCTGCTCGCACGACGACGGCCCACTCGCTGAGGGGGAGCTCGACGCCGACGAGGGCGTTGCTGTCTGCCCGCGCCACGGCGCACGGATCGACATCCGCAGCGGCCGCGCGCTCAGCCTGCCCGCGGTCGAGTCCGTCCAGACGTTCCCTGTGGGGGTCGAGGACGGTCTCGTCGTCGTCGAGCTCGAGCGGTGACCGAGACCGCCGTTCCGCCGGACACGGTCGAGCGGCTCGGCCTCCTCTTCGACCGGGCAGTGCGGAGCCTCGGCGACGCGGGCGAGACCGACGCCGCGGCGCGGTTCGCCGCCGAGGCGTGGTGGCTGCTCCGCGAGCCCTCGCCGCGCTGCGCCCGCCGGCTGAACGCGACGCTCCATTACCTGACCCTGAAGCCAACGAGAAAGGAAACCGATGTCCACCAGCGCTGACGCGATCCTCGACGTCCGGACGGAGCCGCCGGCCCGCCGACACGAGCTGATCTTCGAGACCTACAACGACCTGCAGCCGAACGAGGGATTCGTGCTTGTGAACGACCACGATCCGAAGCCGCTCTGGTACCAGTTTGAGGCCGAGCACGCCGGCGCCTACGCCTGGGACTACCTCGAGCAGGGCCCGGAGGTCTGGCGTGTGCGGATCGGCCGGCCGGCCGCGTAGGTCGCTAACCGCGGCGGGTGGCGGCGAGGTGCGCGACGCAGAGGTCTGGCCGGACGAACGGCTCGAGCTTGGTCGCCCTCGTCGTCGCCCCCAGTTCGGTGAGCGCGCCGCGCATCAGCCCGAGGTGGATCGGGCAGACGACCTCTTGGTGGCGGCGCGCGAGCTCGAGGAACGGGCAGGGCCGCATCAGGATCCGGCCGGAGCGCGGCCTCGACTCGAGCTCGGGCTCGAAACCCACCTCCGCCAGCAGCGCGATCAGCCGCTCGACCGCCTCGGCATCCGACAACGATGAAAGCGGAGGCGGCGACTCGACGAGGTGGTGGCCCCAGGCCTCGCCGATCTCCTCGAGCTGCGCGGTCGCCTCTCCGCCGAAGCGGGCGACGAGCGTCGTCAGGATCTCCGCGAGCAGCCGGTAGCGGCGGCCGCCCTCCTCGGGCGCTCCGCCGATCGCACGGTAGGTCAGCCTGGGACGCCCGCGCCCTTGCGGCGCGACCGTTTCAGCGGCGACGAGCCCGGCGGCGGCGAGCGCGGTCAGGTGGACGCGCACCGTGTTCGCGTGCAGGCCGACCCGGCGCGCAAGCTCGCGGGTGTCGAGCGGGCCGTCGTCGGCCAGCTCGCCGAGGATCCGCGCGCGGCTCGGATCGGCGAGCGCCCGGTGCCGTCGGCGAGCCTGCTCCCTGTCGTCGTTCATGGCCACTATCCATACACCCCGAGCAGGAACCTGGCGTCGTCGCTCATCCGCTCCGGCGACCAGGGCGGGTCGAACACGAGCTCCGTCTCGACCGCGTCGACCCCGTCGACGCCGCGTGCCGCCTCGACGATGTCGCGCTCGATCATCGGCCCGATCGGGCAGCCCATCGAGGTGAGCGAGTAGACGACGCGGGCATGCCCGGCCTCGCACTCGATCCGATAGACGAGTCCGAGCGAGACGATGTCGAGCCCGAGCTCGGGGTCCTCGACCGTCGAGAGCGCGCCTCTGATCGACCCGACAAGCCGGTCACCTTCCATCACGCAGACTCCTTCGAGTAACACCCAAAAACATCATGGAAATAGTATAAAAGAAAGCGTGCCGAGCGAAAGAGCGGTCGTCGCAGTCTCGCGTATCCGGTTTCCGCTGCTCGCGCTCGGGCTCGCGGCGCTCGCAGCCGGGGTCTGGGCCGGATTGCTCCGTTTCGGCTGGAGCCTGCCGGGTGGGCGCGCGAACCTGATCGAGCTGCACGGGCCGCTGATGGTCTTCGGCTTCCTCGGCACCGTGATCTCGCTCGAGCGGGCCGTCGCCCTGCGCCGGCCCTGGGGCTACCTGGCGCCTGGAGGGACGCTGCTCGGGGCCGGTCTCCTCCTCGGCGGCGTCCGCCAGGGGATCGGCGAGCTCGTGCTGCTGCTCGCCGGCTGCGTCCTCGCGGGCCTGTTCGTCGTCATCCTGCGGACGCACGCGACGGCCTCGGCGGCGACGCTCTTCCTCGGCACGTTGCTCTGGGTCGCCGGCGACGCGCTCTGGCTCGGCGGGCTCCCGCTCGTTCAGGTCGTGCCCTGGTGGGCCGGCTTCCTCGTGCTGACGATCGTCGGCGAGCGACTCGAGCTCGCCGCGCTCGGCCGGCTCACCCGCGCGGGCCGGACGAGCTTCGCCGTGCTCACGCTCGTCCTGCTGGCCGGGCTCGCGCTCTCGGCCGCCGACGCGGGCGCCGGCATCCGGCTTGCCGGCGCCGCGCTCGCCGGCTACGCGCTCTGGCTGGGCCGCTTCGACATCGCCCGTCGCACCGTGCGGCGAGCCGGCCTACCCCGTTTCGTCGCCCTCGCCCTGCTCCCCGGGTACGTCTGGCTCGGCGTCGGCGGCGTCCTCTGGCTGCGCTACGGCTCCGCGGTCGCCGGGCCCGCCCACGACGCCGAACTGCACACGATCTTCCTCGGCTTCGTCTTCTCGATGATCTTCGGCCACGCGCCCGTGATCTTTCCCGGCGTGCTCGGGATCGCGATCCCCTTCCGCCGCGCCTTCTACGCGCACCTCGCGCT
>DAISLG010000240.1:0-1304 GCA_036820565.1 Gaiellaceae bacterium
CCGCCGAGACGCTGCTCGGGCGGATCGGCTCGCCGGAGGACGTCGCGGGCGCGGTCGCCTATCTCGCGAACGCCGGCTTCGTCACGGGAACGAGCCTCGTCGTCGACGGGGGTCGCCTCCTGCAAACCGGCCGGGGGCGGACGGCGTATCCATGACAGTGAGCGACGGAGAGCTGATCCAACGTGCCGGCGGCGGCGACCGCATCGCGTTCGAGGAGCTTTACGGCCGCTATGCGAGGCCGGTGTTCGGGCTCGCGCTGCGCCGGCTGGGCGACCGCGGCCGCGCCGAAGACGCGGTGCAGGAGACGTTCACCTCCGTCTGGCGCGCCGCCCGCAGCTACCGGCCGGAGCGCGGGCCCGGCGCGCCGTGGCTCTACGCGGTGGCGCGGAACGCGATCGTCGACCGCGCCCGGGCGCGGCACGAGCCGGTGGCGGAGGCCCGCGACGAGCCGAGCGGCGAGCCCGGCCCGCCCGATCGCGCCGAAGCCGGCTGGATCTCGTGGCGGGTCCACCGCGCTCTCGAGGAGCTGTCGGAGCCCGAGCGCCAGGTGATCGCGCTCGCCTACTGGAGCGGCCTCGCCCAGAGCGAGGTCGCCGAGTTCCTCGGGATCCCGCTCGGCACCGTGAAGACGCGGACGCGCGCCGCGCTCTCACACCTCGCCGACCTGCTCGACGGGGAGCTGGGATGACGGACTTTCGCGACCGCGTCGGCGACGACCTGACGCCGGAGGAGGAGGTGCGGCTCGCGCGCGTACACGAGCTGCTCGTCGCCGCCGGCGCGCCGCCGGACCTCCCGCCCGCGCTCGCGCACCCGCCGGCCGCGCCGAAGCGGCTGCTCGAGGTCTCGAAGCGGCGCTGGGCCCCGGCGCTGCTGCTGGCCGCGGCGCTCGCCGCGACCGCGTTCGGCGCGGGCTACCTCGCCGGGCACCGCGGGACGACGGGCTTCGTGCGGGTGGGCTCTCCGATCCCGATGCGCGGCACGAACGGCCGGCTCGCGTCGATCGAGCTCGGCCCGAAGGACGCGGGCGGCAACTGGCCCATGCTCCTGCACGTGCGCGGGCTCGATCCGCAGCCCTCGCCGAGGGATTACTACGAGCTCTTCCTGACGAAGCGCGGGAGGCCGATCGCGAGCTGCGGGACGTTCCGCGTCCATGAGGGCACGACCACGGTCGTCCTGAACGCCCCGTACAAACTCGAGCGCTTCCAGGGCTGGGTGATCGTCACCCACCGTGGCGGCGAGGCGCGGCTCGGCCCGACACTGCTCCGCACCCGAACGATCTGACCTGTCCCGAAGGGCGAGCGAAC
>DAISLG010000240.1:1404-3108 GCA_036820565.1 Gaiellaceae bacterium
CGAAGGGCGAGCGAACACCACGTTGACCCACGGTTAAGGGGTCTGACCCCTAGGGCGCGGTGCGGCTCTGCGCGACGAAGGCCGAGTGCGTGACGGGCATCTTCTCGGCCAGGAACGTCTCGCAGGCCTCGGCGTAGCGGCGGATCTCGCGCTGGGCTGTCTCGGCCGCACGGAGCGAGACGAAGTTCATCAGCGCGCGAGCGTTCACGGTCCAGAAGAACTCGGTGTAGGCGCCCACGGGCAAGACGGCGCGGGCGAGCTCGCGCGCGACGCCCTGCTCGACGAGCCGCTCGTACGTCGCAAAGGCCTGCTCGTAGACCGCGCGCAGCTCCTCGCGGGTCTGCTCGGCGAGCGCCGGGTCGACCGCCTCGAACGAGTACGCCCCCGGCTTGCCGACCTGCGAGCGGACGTCCTCGGCCTCCGGGACGTAGAACTCGTCGGTCGCCTTTGCATATCTCATGCTGAACTCGTTGAAGGACCCGACACGGTGTCTGAACCATTCACGTGCGACGAAGATCGGGCAGCGGATGTGGAAGCGGAACGCGTTGTGCTCGAACGGCGTGCCGTGCCGGTCGCGCATCAGGAACCGGATCAGACCCTCGTCGGACTCGTCCATCTCCGCTTTGCGGCGCGCGAAGCTGACGCGCGCGGCGTTGACGACGGAGAGGTCGCTCGCCATCGATTCGTCCAGCCGGACGAAGCCGTGGTCGAGAACGCGGATGGTCTGCTCGGGGATCACGTCTGTGGTGACGGCCACGGCGGTCGATGCTAGCGTCCCCGCAGGATGCCAGGGCTCGAGGCCGTCGGGATCATCGTCAGCGACATCGCCGAGTCGTGCCGGTTCTACCGGCTGCTCGGTATTGAGGCGGGCGAGCCGCCCGCAGCCGAGGATCATTTCGAGACGACGCTGTCGAACGGCCTGCGTCTGATGTGGGACAGCGAGACGCTGATGCGCCAGATCGACGGGAGCTGGACCGAGCCGGTCGGCCAGCGCATCGGGCTCGCATTCGGCTGCGCCGGCCCGGCCGAGGTCGACCTCTTCGCCCCGCTCTAGGGCTCACGTCGGCACCTCCGGGTGGTCGTACCCGTCGTGGAAGCCGGGCTTCTACCCGGCCGGGCTCGACTCGCGCGACTTCCTCCGCTTCTACGCGGAGCGGTTCGACACGGTCGAGCTGAACACGACCGGCTACCGGCTCCCGGCGCAGGAGCAATTCGAGCGCTGGGCCGCCCAGGTGCCGGACGGCTTCAGGTTCGCGGTGAAGATGCCCGGCCACGCTCTCCGCGCACTCGACACCTTCTCGGAGCGCGTCCACGCGCTCGGCGACCGGCTCGGCCCGATCCGCATCGTCCTCCAGGGGAAGCGCGACGACGGGCTGCTCGAACTGCTGCGCGGCTCGCTCGACCCGGCGCTCGAGCTCGCCTTCGACTTCCGGCACGAGTCGTGGGACGGCACCCTCGGCGTCGTCCGCGTGAACGACCTCGACCCGGCGCTCCCGTTCCGCTACGTCCGTCTCCGCGAGCCGCCGTACGGCGAGGACGACCTACGCGCGTGGGCGGCCCGGATCGAGCCGCCCGCGTACGTCTACCTCAGGCACGAGGACGAGCCGACCGCGCCGGCCTACGCCACGCGCCTCGCCGAGCTGCTCTAGACCTTGCGGCGCTGGCGCACGGGGCCCCACTTGGAGCGGTTCCGGCGCGAGCCGT
>DAISLG010000241.1:0-3101 GCA_036820565.1 Gaiellaceae bacterium
GCTCGTGCAGCAGCCGCCCCTTCAGCGCGAGGTCGTCGGCTCCCGCCTGCGTGGCCATCTCGATTGCACCCAGAGCGAGGGCGCGCGCGCGGTCGAACTCGCCTGCCTCGAGCAGCTCGTGACCGAGCTGGAGCTCGAGCTCGAGCCGCTGGGGATCAGCAGGGTCGAGCAGGTCGCACGCGCGTCCGAGCAAGTTGATCGAGCCGGGAGTGTCGCCGCGCGCGCCGGCGCGGCGGCCCGCAGCGGCGAGACGCGCGGCCGCACGCGTGCCGAGGTCGCGCAGCGACTCCGCAGGCTCGCCCAGCTCCGCGCGATAGCGGTGCGCCTGCTCGAGGTGGTAACCGACGAGCTCGTCGTGCTCGACCAGCTCGCGATGCCGCTCTTCGAGCCAGCCCGCATAGCGCTCGTGCAGCTCGGCGCGCGTCTCCTTCGAGAGCGAATCGTACGCCGCATCGCGGATCAGCAGGTGACGGAACCGGAACGCGTCCTCGCCTGCGAACGTCGGCGGCTCGGGACGGATCAACTCCTTGCGCACGAGCCCGACGAGGTGTGTCTCGACGTCGGGCCGTTGTCCCTCGGCGGAGAGCTCGCGCACCGAGCCGCGATGGAAGACCTTTCCTTCGACCGAACCGCGCTCGATCACCGCCCGCTCGCCGTCGCCGAGCCGGTCGAGCCGCGCGGCCAGCAGTGCCTGGATCGTCGGTGGCACGACCACGTCGCCGCCTTCGCCCGCGAGCGCGAGCATCTCCTCGACGAAGAGCGGGTTGCCCTCGGCGGCCTCGAGCACGCGCTTGCGCAGCGTCGCCTCCATCACTCCGTCCAGCGAGTCGATCAAGCGCCCGCACTCCTCAGCGGAGAGGGGCTCGAGCAGCGCCGTCGTCGCGTTCAGCTTGCCGCCGCCCCAGCCGGGGCGATCGTCGAGGAGCTCCGGTCGCGCCACGCAGAGCAGAAGGATCGGCGCCTCGCGCGAGAGGTCGGCGACGTGGTCGATCAGGTCGAGGAAGATCGTCTCTCCCCAGTGGATGTCGTCGAAGACGACGATCAGCGGCCGCTCCGAGGCGACGTGCTCGAGCAGCTTGCGAACGGTCCAGAACGTCTCCTGCACGGATGACGACTCGCCGGTCAGCCGGTCGAGCGCCGCCTCAGCCTCCTCCCCGAGCTGCTTGAGCACGGCGACGACGGGCCAGAACGTGATGCCTTCCCCGTAGTGGAGGCACCGGGCCGTGACGACGCGCGCGTCGATCTCGCCAAGGAACTCGCTCACGAGCCGTGACTTGCCGACGCCGGCCGGACCGAGCAGCGTCACGAGATGGCACGCCCTCTCCGAGACCACGCGGGCGAATGCCTGGCGAAGCAGGTCGAGCTCGCGCTCGCGGCCGACGAGCGGCGTGTCGAGGCGACGGGCGAACCCGGGCGCATCCGGGTCGACCGCGACCAGCCGGTGGGCCTCGACCGGTTCCGACTTCCCCTTCAACTCGAGCGGCTCGATCGCCTCCGTGATCACGGCGGCGCGCACGAGGCCGAGGGTGCCCGCGCCGATCAGCACCTCACCCGGCGCCGCCGCCTGCTCGAGCCGCGCGGCGACGTTGACGGCGTCGCCCGTGACGAGCGTCTCGCCCTCACCCGTGACGACCTCGCCGGTGTTGACGCCGATCCGCGCGTCCAGCTCGAGGCCGCTCATCGCATCGCGCATCTCCGCGGCAGCTCGCACTGCTCGGAGAGCGTCGTCCTCGTGCACCTGCGGGATCCCGAACACGGCCATCACTGCGTCGCCGATGAACTTCTCGACGGTGCCCCCGTGCCGCTCGAGGATCGCGCGCATCTCGTCGAAGTAGCGGCCCATCGTGCGACGCAGCGTCTCCGGGTCGACCCGCTCGCCGAGGGCGGTCGAGCCGGTGACGTCGCAGAAGACGACCGTGACGGTCTTGCGCACCTCGCGTGCGGGCGCGGGCCCGGCGAGCGTGCTGCCGCAGTCGCCGCAGAACTTCTGACCCTCGGGGTTCTCGTGCCCGCAGGCGGCGCAGGCGACCATTGGTCGAGCGTACCGCCCGGCTAGGTGCTCTTCCAGTCGCGGAAGCGACGCGTACCGCTCAGAGCTCGGCGAGTAGCTGCCGCGCCCTGCCCGAGTTGACGACGTCGCCGCGGCTCTCGTACAGGGCGATCGCCTGCTCGACGAGTGGCCGAGCCTCGCTGTTGCGGCCGGAGCGGCCCAGGACGTGGGCAAGAGCGAGATACGCCTCTGCGTGGATTCGCGGGAAGTCCGTCTTCAGCGCGTACCCGACCGCGCCGCGGCCGAGCTCCTCGGCCTCGGCGAGCCGCCCGCGATCGGCTGCGATCCTTGCGCGGGTCCCGCGGCCGAAGGCGAAATTGACGACGTCCTCCTCCGCGCCCATCTCCTCGCCCTCGATCGCGAAGCGCTCCGCCTCGTCCAGGTCGCCCGCCAGGTAGAGGGCGCGGGCGAGGTCGGCCGCCATCGTCGACCGGAAGCTCACCTCCCCCAGTTCGCCCATCGCTTCGTAGGCGGCGCGGAAGATCTCGGCCGCCTCGCGCGGGTGCCCCTCGGCCAGTGCGATGTCCCCCGCGACCGGTCTCATCACCTGGCGCATCATCGTCATCCCGAGGTCGGCCAGGATCGTGTCGGCGCGCTCGTACGACGACCGCGCCTCGGCGAAATCGCCCGCCTGCGTGGCGAGGCCGGCCTCGACACAGAGGACAGCACACTCCACTCGCGGGCTCCTCTCCGCGGCCGGCCGCATCCCGTCGAGCTTCGACCGGACCGTCGCGGGGTCGATCGGCCCGAACATGAGCGGCCCGGTCGCGAACACCTGCAACTGCGCTGCGAGGACCGGTTCCCCGGCCCGTGTCGCGTGCTCGATGGCCCGCTCGAGCGCGGCGAGCGCCGGATCGCCGCGGCTGTGGAGCCACGAGACGAAGAACGACAATGTCCAGGCGCGCGCCAGCCCGGGCTCGTCACCCGTGCGCTCGAACAACTCGATCGCCTCCTCGGCCGTCCGCCGCGCCTGCTCGACCACAGTGGGCTCGGGAGCCGTCCGGATCCTGAGGTCCAGCCGGGCGAGCCTTCCGTGCATCCGGAAGCTCGG
>DAISLG010000242.1:0-3059 GCA_036820565.1 Gaiellaceae bacterium
TGCAAAAAGCCCCAGGCGCACCGGCGCCTGAGGCGTCGTCGCCTCGAATGACCGGGGGGAGTCTACACCGGCGAAGCCTGAGGCAGGTCGCCCAACTCCGGCTCCCGTCCGCCGTGCCTAAGCGCGCGCCCGTACAGGCCGAGCGCGGGCGCGATCACGGCCGCGCCTGTGCATAGAGCGGCCCGGATCCCCCAGACGTTGCCGATCACACCGGGGCCCGGGCCCCCGAGCGCCTGGCCGATCGCATCCGACTGATTCGTGATCGAGATCACGGTGGCACGGACGCTCGACTCGGTGATCTGCTGGTTGAGCCAGGTCATGTAGATCGGGTAGACGAGCGAGCGGGCGACGCGGTAGACGAGCAGCGCACCGTAGGCGAGCGCGAGCGCCGTCGCGAGGCCGAACGCGAACTGCGTGACCATCATCACGGCCGTCAAGAGCATCAGCGTGCGTGCGAGCCGCCGGGCGTCGGCGCCCTCGAACCGCTTGGCGAGCCGCCCGGACGCGAAGTAGCCGATCGGGAGCACGGGAACGCTGAAGAGGGCGAACCAGACGACCGGGTCGAGCGACCAGAGCGACGGAAGCCCGATGTCGCGGATGAAGTGCGCCTCCCACAGCCGGTCGACCGTCTCGGTGGACATGCCCTCGAAGAACGTGATCGCGATCATCAGGAGCAAGAGCGGCTGGGCGCGGACGAAACGCGCGCCGGTCAGCGCGGTCGTGCGGAGCTCGGCGGCCGGCGACGCGCGCTCCTCGCGGGGACGGCGCTGGAATCCGGTCTCCGGCATCACGAAGGCCGCCACGAGACCGCTTGCGATGGTCAGCGCGCCGCCCGCGACCACGCTCGCGCGCAGCGACTGCGTCGCGATCGCCCCCTGCAGGCCGAGCCCGAGAAACGCCCCGACGAAGCTCACGCGCGTGCCCCGCAGGAAGACCGGCCCGACGTTCTCCGCGCCGACCTCGTCGGTGATCCACGCCTCCCAGGCCCCGCTCATGAACGTCCAGCCGAAGCCCCAGATCCCCCACGCGACGATCGCGACGGTCGGCGAGGGCGCGAGCCCGACGAGCACGATCGCGGCTCCCTGGACGAAGAGGCTGACGATGATCGAGGCGCGCCGGCTGTACGTGTCCGCGACGATGCTGGTCGGAACCTCCCCGGCGAAGACAGCTGCCTCCATCACGGTCCCCATCAGGATCAGCTGAAGCGGCGACATATGCAGGTCTCGGACGAGGAAGACCGCGGTGAAGACGTAGCTCGGCGCCGACAGGGCGAACTCGAGGCCGTAGTAGACGCTCGTCGCCGGCAGCCGTTTCACGGCAGCGGGATCGCTCCGCGCACGGTGATGCACGTCGAGCGGGTGAAATAGCCGAGCCGCTCGTTGACGGCCTGCATCTGCTCGTTGCCGGTCTGCGTCCAGGTGTAGAGCTCGGTGAGGCCGTTCGCCGCCGCCCAGGCGATCGTCTGCTGCTTCAGCGCCTTCGCAAGGCCTCGCCCCCGCCAGTCGCGCCGCACCGCGGTCAGCCCGTGCTCCGCGCGGTCCGGCCGGTCGTAGTCGCGGATCAGGCCCGCGCAGCCCACGATCTCCTCACCGTCGAGGGCGACAAACGAGCCCTCCGGCGAGGTGACCCACTCCCGCTCCCAATCCTCGAAGGAGATCTCGAGCTTCGGCGTGATCGGGATGTCGGCCAGCGCCTCGATCGCGAGCTCGTGGTACACGCGGGCATGGAGCTCGGGGCGGTCGGCGAGCGAGACCAGCTCGATCCCGTCGGGGATCTTGGGCGGCTCCTCGTCGGCGATCTCGCGCACCTGCTCGACCTGACGGTCGTGCTCGCGGAAGCCGAAGCAGTGCGCGAACTCGAGCGAGCCCGGGTCGTCGACGTTCGAGCTGGCCCGCGGGAACCCGAGGCTCTCGACGTGCTCGGCGAGCCGCGCGAGGAGCGCGGCGCCCGCACCGCGACGACGCTTGTCTGGGAGGACGCGCGGCGCGACGAAGCCCTGGCCTCCGACTTCGGAGCGGCCGGCGACCCCTGAGCCCAAGAGCTCGCCGTCGGCCTCTGCGAGGAGCATCAGCTGCTCGGGAGTCTCAGCGCGGCGGATCTCTTCGAGCGTCGATGCGCGCTCGTTCGGGAGGACGGCGATCCGGACTCGGCGCCAGGCCTCGATGTCCTCGTCGGACTTGACGGGGCGGATCGAGATGCTCACGGCACACGCCCGTCGACGACGATGTCCTCGCGGAGCAACCGGTAGCCGAGCTTCGCGTTGACGCCGCGCATCGCCTCGTTGTCGCCCACCGTGGATGTGACGATCTCGGTATAGCCGTGCTCGGCGGCCCACGCGATCTGCGCGCGCTTGAGCGCGAGCGCGATCCCGCGGCGGCGATGGCTGAGCCGGACGGCGGTGAGCCCGTTCTCGAGCCGGTGCGGCGTCCCGTCGAACGCGAGCAGGCGCGCGTAGCCGACCACGTTGCCGCCTTCGAGCGCGACGAACGCGACTGGGCTGGAGCGCGTCTCCTTCTGCACCCACTCCTCGAACGGCGGGGCGGCCGCGAGCTGCGGTAGCGCCGTCTCTGGCAGGCACTCCGCCGCGACCTCGTAGGCGCCGCGGAGATGCTCCTCCGAGAGCTCGACGATGTCGCCGCGCACCTCGCCGTCGCCGTGCGCGACGTCGAGGACGACAGCGATGTCCCGCGACGTCTCGCGAAAGCCGCGCCGTTCCGCGAACCCGAGCGACTCCGCGTCGCCAGCGAGCACGCGCCCCCACATGCGGTCGCGCCCGAACGTGCGCGCCTCCGGCGCAACCGCGGCCAGCAGTGCCGAGCCCACGCCATGCCGGCGCTCCTCCGAACGCACGCGGATCGCGGTGTACGCCGCATTCGCCACGGACGACCGCGCGACGAACGCGTAGCCCTCACGGCCGTGCAGCAGCAGAACGCCGCTCCTCTCGGTGAGGTCGTCCGCGCTGACGGGATCGTCCGGCTGGACGGCGTTGCAGATCTCGGCGCAAAGCTCGAGATCGGCGCGCGATTCGGCCCGGCGGATCATCCTGAACGCTTCAATTT
>DAISLG010000243.1:0-3018 GCA_036820565.1 Gaiellaceae bacterium
CCTGCAGGTTGCCTCGGTGGACGTTCACATCCAGGATGTGAAGCGGTCCGCATGAGCGATCTCGAAACTCTCCGCGAGCTGGCCCGTGGCGCGCTCGCGTCGCTCGAGCTGAGTCGCCAGCGAATCGACGACCTCAATGTCTACCCGGTCCCGGACGGCGACACGGGCACGAACCTGGCGCTGACGGTGCGCGGCACCGTCGAGGCGCTCGAGGCCACCGCCGCGACCGACCGCCCGACGCTGGCGCGTGAGGTCACGCGGGCCGCGCTGATGTCGGCCCGCGGCAACTCCGGCGTGATCCTCTCTCAGATCGTCCGCGGCGCGGCCGAGGCGCTGGGCGGAGCGGAGACGATCGACTCGACGACGATCGCCCGCGCGTTCCGCGGCGCGAGCGACGAGGCCTACCGCGCCGTGCGCAAGCCGGTCGAGGGGACGATGCTGACCGTCATCCGCGAGCTCGCCGATGCTGCGGAGGAGAGCGCGGGCCAGGACCTCGAACCGGCCGAGCTGCTGAAGACGCTCGTCGAGCGCGGCGACGAAGCGGTTGCCCGCACCCCCGGCCAGCTCGAGGTCCTGCGCGAGGCCGGTGTCGTGGACGCAGGCGGCGCGGGCCTCGTCGAGCTCGTCCGCGGACTTGCCGCGACGGCTTCCGGCGAGCCGCTCGCGGAGCCACCTGCCCGCGAGGAGCCTGCGCTCGAGGCGGTGCACCAGGAGCCTTCTCGCTACCGCTACTGCACCACCTTCGTGGTCGAGGGCGACGGGCTGAATGCTCCGGGGCTCGAATCGGAGCTCGACCGCCTCGGCGACTCGCTGCTCGTCGTGGGCGACCCCGAGGCGCTCAAGATCCACGTCCACACCGACGACCCGGGCGCGGCGCTTTCGCTCGGCACCGGCGTCGGGACGATCGAGGGCGTCGAGATCGCCGACATGCACCGCCAGACGGAGCAGCGCGAGAAGCGGCTCCTCTCAGCCCTCCCGGGCGGGGGCTCGCGCTCCGGCGTGGTCGCCGTGGTCGCGGGCGACGGAAACCGGCGCCTATTCGAGGATCTCGGCGCTGAGAAGGTGATCGAGGGTGGCCAGACGATGAACCCCTCGACGGCCGATCTGCTCGAGGCGGTTGACGCCCTCGCCGCCGACGAGGTCGTGCTCCTGCCCAACAACAAGAACGTCGTCATGGCCGCGGAGCAGGCGTCCCGCGTCGCGGGAAAGCCGGTCCACGTCGTGCCGACCGAGTCGATTCCCGCGGGACTGGCCGCGCTCGTCGCCTTCAACCGCGAGCGCTCGGCCGAGGAGAACGCCACGGCGATGCAGGAGGCGGCCCGGCAGGTCGCCACCGGGGAGGTGACCGTCGCCTCGCGGGACGCCAGCGTGGACGGTGTCATGGTGCGGGCAGGCAACTACCTCGCGCTGTTGGATGGAAATGCCGTCGCGGCGAGCCCGAGCTTCGATGAGGCGGCGCGTTCGCTGCTCGACCGGCTGCTCGCCGAGCCACGCGACGTCCTCACCGTCCTCACCGGCGAGGGCGCACCGCCCTTGAACGGCCTGCTCGACGAGCTCACCGGAAGGCACCCTGATCTCGAGCTCGACGTGCACGAAGGCGGTCAGCCGCACTACCCGCTCTTGCTGTCCGCGGAATGATGGCCTCGTGAACGAGCCGATCCGGGTCGTCCTGGTCGAGGACAACGAGGTCTTTCGCGAAGCCCTCGAGCTCCTCCTCGGGCTGCGCTCGGACATGGACGTGGTTGCCTCGGTCTCCGACGGCACCGGCGCCGCGGCAGTCGCCGCCGAGTTGCGCCCCGCCGTGGTGCTGATGGACTACCGGCTCCCGGGGCTCGACGGCGTGCAGGCCACGCGCGCCGTGCTCGAGGCGTGTCCCGACACCGCGGTCGTATGTCTCACCGCCTCGGCCAACCTCCGCGAGCGGGATGCGCTCACCGAGGCCGGCGCCGTCGCCTGCCTGCGCAAAGACGAAGGCCTGGACGCGATCGTCGCCGCAATCCGCGACGCCGCGGGCGCAGCCGTCTGATGGAGCTCACCGCCGCGAACACCGCGATCGTGGTCGACTCGACCGCGGACTTCCCGGAGGCGCCGCAGCGCTTCGCGAACTGGCGCATCGTGCCGCTTTACGTGCGCTTCGGCGACGAGAGCTACAGGGACTACGTGGAGCTCGAGCCGGAGCAGTTCTACGCGCGCCTACGCACGGCGCCGCAGACGCCCTCGACCTCCCAGCCGACCCCGGGCGACTTCCTCGCCGTCTACGAGGAGCTCGCCGGCTACGAGCGGATTCTCTCGCTGCACATCGCCGGGAAGCTCTCGGGCACGATCGAAAGCGCCCGCGCGGCTGCGCGGCTGCTCGGCGACGATCGCGTCCGCACGCTCGACTCCCAGAGCGCCTCCGCGGCGATCGCGATGGTCGGCCTCGCGATTCAGCGCCGGCTCGAGCGCGGCACGAGCGACGACGAGGTGGACGCGCTCGTCGAGCGCTACAGGCTGGAGGCGGGGCTGCTCTTCACAGTCGACACGCTCGAGTACCTCGCCCGCGGCGGCCGCATCGGCCGGGCTCGCGCGTGGGCAGGCGAGCTGCTGAACATCAAGCCGATCCTCACGATCGAGGACGGCGAGGTGGTGCCGGTCAAGCGGGTTCGCGGAAATAGGAAGGCGTTCCTCGAGTTCGAGTCCGCGTTCACGAGCTCCACGCGCGACGTGGCGAGCCTGCGCGTCGGGATCGCGCAGGCCGACGCCCCGGAACGGGCGAAGGCGCTCACGGAGCTGGTGCAGCGAACGCGACCCGCGGCGCAGCTCGAGCTGGTGACGACGCTCGGCCCGGTGGTGGGCGCTCATGCGGGGCCGGGCACGGTGGGCTTCTTCTGGTTCGACGACGTCGAGTAGCCGCAACGGTTCCTACACTGGCCGCGTGCCCAAAGGCTTTGCCGGAGAGGATGCGCCCGAGAGCTGGCCCCGGCTGCCGGGGACTCCGCGACCCGAAAGCGCAGAGCGGCCGGTGGCCACGCTTCCCGG
>DAISLG010000244.1:0-3015 GCA_036820565.1 Gaiellaceae bacterium
CGGCGCCGCGGCAAGTTGATCCCGGGGTACGCAGCCGACCTCGTCGTCCTCAGCCACGACCCCGTCGAGGCGCTCGAGGAGACCGAGGTGGTCGCGACGATGGTGGGCGGACGCTGGGTTCATAATCCGCCGCCATGGGACTGAGAGTCTCGCGCGACGAGGTGATCTGGGCGTTCGGGCCCGACCTCGAGCCCGTGCTCGAGGTGGACGCGGGCGCGGTCGTCACGCTCGAGACGAACGACTGCTTCAGCGGCCAGATCCAGACCGAGGCCGACCTCGTCACGGAGATCGACTTCGCCCGCGTGAACAGCGCGACCGGCCCGATCGCCGTGCGGGGCGCCGAGCCGGGCGACTCGCTCGTCGTCGAGCTGCTCGAGGTGAAGCCGGGCCCGCGCGGCTTCGCGACGCTGATCCCGGGGATCGGCCAGCTGATCGACAAGGTGGACGCGCCGCTCACCCAGGTCTTCCGGGTCGAGGGCGACACGATCCACATGAACGACCGGATCCGCTTCCCGCTGCGGCCGATGGTCGGCGTGATCGGCGTCGCGACGGGTGGCGAGACGCTGACGAACGGCTTTGCGGGTGAGCACGGCGGCAACCTCGACAACCACCTGCACGGGCCGGGAGCGACGGTCTACCTCCCGGTCCGCCAGCCCGGCGGGATGCTCGCGATCGGCGACATGCACGCGTCGATGGGCGACGGCGAGATCTGCTTCACCGGCGTCGAGATCGCGGGCGAGGTGACGATCCGCGTCGACCTGCTGAAGGGGAAGCAGGGGCGCTGGCCGGTGACGGAGCTCGCGGGCTCGTGGGTCACGCACGGGACCGCCGGCCCCGACTTCATGGAGGCCCTCGACCACGCCTGCGAGGAGGCCGCCCGCCTGCTCGTGGACGAGTGGGGCTTCACGATCGAAGAGGCGTTCGTCTTCCTGTCCGTCGCGTGCGACGCGAACATCTGCCAGGCCTGCCGCCCGCAGCCGTTCTCGACGATCGCGCGGATGAGCGTCCCGAAGATCGACGCGACACCGCGCCCCTTTTCCTAGAGGGCGGCGAACGCGAGGAAGAGCTCCCGCGCTGCGGCGATCCCGAGCGGGATGTACTCCGCGAGCAGGCGCTCGTTCGGGGAGTGGATCTGCGCGTCGGGAAGCGAGAAGCCGGTGATCACGGTCGCGATCCCCTTGTCCGCGAGGGCGGGCACGATCGGCAAGGTGCCGCCGGAGCGGACGAGCGCCGGCCGGACTCCGAGCGCGCGCTCGAAGGCGTCGAGGCCGAGCTGGATCGCCCGCGAGACCGGGTCGACGAGTCCGGGCGGGGACGACGACAGCCGCTCCACAGCGAGCTCTGCACCCTCGGGCGCCGCCTCGCGGAGCAGGCGCTCGGCCGCCGCGGCGATCTCCTCGACGTCCTGGCCGGGCGCGAGGCGGATCGACATGTTCGCATGCGCCTCGACCGGGAGCACCGTCTTCTGGAGGTGCGGCGAGCCGCTCTCGATCCCGTTCACGTCGAGCGCGGGCTCGGCAAACGTGCGGACGTAGAACTCCTGCGCAGCGCGGGCGTCCATCGGGCGGGCGCCCTGGTCTGAGAGCTCGTCCGCGCCCGCGGGCAGGTTCCGCCACCCGGAGAGCTCCTCCTCGGTCGGCGCGGCGAGCCCGGCTCGCAGCGGTTCGGCGAGGCGACCATCGCGCGCGAGCAGGCCGCCGAGCGCCTCTACGAGCGCGTGCGCCGCGTTCAGCGCGGCTCCGCCGTACATGCCGGAGTGCAGGTCGCGCTCGCCGGTGCGGACGGTGACGTGGAAGTAGACGAGTCCGCGGGTCGCGACGTTGAACGCGGGCAGCCCCCGCCGGATCATGCCGCTGTCGAAGATCACCGCAGCGTCGGCGCCGCGCTCGTCGGCCTCGAGGAACTCGACGATCGAGTGGCCGCCGGTCTCCTCCTCGCCGTCGCAGCAGAAGCGCACGTTGACGGGCAGCTCGCCCGCGCGGGCGAGCTCGCGCGCGGCGGAGAGCAGCATGTAGAGCTGCCCCTTGTCGTCGGCGACGCCGCGGGCGTACAGGTATTCGCCGCGGATCTCGGGCTCGAACGGGTCGGACTCCCACAGCTCGAGCGGCGCGGGCGGCTGCACGTCGAAGTGGCCATAGCAGAGGACCGTCGGCGCCTCGCGCCCGGCCGAGGCCCGGATCTCGCCGATTGCGAGCGGCTGCCCGTGCCAGTCGACGAGCTCGCACTCGCCGCCCGCGCTCCTGACGAACTCGCAGACCCACTCGCCCGCCCGCTTCACGTCGGCCGCGTGCGCCGGGTCGGCGCTCACGGACGGGATGCGCAGCAGCTCAAAGAGTTCGTCGAGGGGCTGTTCCACGGCGGCCGAGTCTAATAGCTTGCGTAGGGATGCCCGCCTGCACCCAGTGCGGCGCCGAGAATCCGCAGGGGAAGAAGTTCTGCGGGACGCTCCGAACCGCGCTCGAGCTCTACGAGCGCAAGGAGAACCTCGTCATGGCCGGGCGGGTCCGGGAGCTGCTCGGCTAGGCGACGTCGCGGAGCTTCTGCGACTCGCCCATCGCCCGCAGCTTCTTCAGGCTCTGGTTCTCGATCTGCCTGATCCGCTCGCGCGTGACGTTGAACGTCCGCCCCACCTCGTCGAGGGTGCGCGGGTGCTCGCCGTTCAACCCGTAGCGGAGCTCGAGCACGCGCCGCTCGCGCGGGCCCAGCGTGCCGAGCACCTTCTCGAGCGTCTCCTTGCGCAGCGTGACCTCGGCGGCCTCGTCCGGAAGCGGCACGTTGTCGTCGGTGAGGAAGTGCCCGAACTCCGACTCCTCGTCGTCGCCGACCGGCTTCTCGAGCGAGACGGGCGTCTGCGACGTGCGCCGAATCTGCTCGACCTCCACGACCGTCAGCTCGAGCTCGGCGGCGATCTCGGCGGAGGTCGGCTCCCGCCCCTTCTCGGCGCGGATCTTCCGCTCGGTGCGCACGATCTTGTTCAGCTTCTCGACGACGTGCACCGGCATCCGGATCGTCCGG
>DAISLG010000245.1:0-3003 GCA_036820565.1 Gaiellaceae bacterium
CCAGAGTAGCCGCGGTATTGGCGAGCTGGAAGGCCGCCTTTACGGTCCCAGAACGAACGTCACCGGCCGGCCCGGCCCGGCGACGGCCGAGTCTGGACCTCTCTCAGACGTTTCTGCGACGGAGGACGAACAGAAGGGGAACGAGCGCCGTTGCGGCCAGGTACGGGGCGAGCGGCGTGGTTCGAACCGCGTGTCCTCGTGCCGTCGTCGGCCCGGTGCCGAGAGCCGACCGCGTGTAGGACTCCGCCGCGCCGAGGTCATGCTCGCCGAAGACCCGTCCGCCGGCCGCCGCCGCGAGGTTCGCGAGCGGGAGACCGCTCTGCGGGTCCGGCCGGTACGACTCGGGCTGTCCGGACCGGCCGAAGACGCGCTCGCCTCCCGCCCAGACGTGGACGACGGCGAGCTTGACGCCCGTGCCCGAGCGGAGCGCCCGCGCGACCGCGGCCGCGCTGAACGCGTGCGTCTCGCCGTCGGTGAGGACGACGAGGAGACGCCGGCGTGCGCCCGGCGCGAAGTACCCCTGCGTCGCCACGTCGGCGAGAGGCGCGAACGTGGTCGCATTCACCTCGATGCTTTGCGGCGGCGGCTGCTCGATCCCCACATGGCTCACGGTCGACGCGAACGCCGCCGCGTCGCCGGTCGGGAACAGGTCGGGAAGCACCCGATCGGTGAGCGTCGCCACGCCGGATGGAATGTCCGTGAGCTCCGAGTGCAGCCGGAGCGCAGCCTCCTTGGCGCGGGCGAGGCGCGGCCGTCCTCGCGGCTTGGAGGAGGCGAGCATCGAGCGCGAGACGTCGAGGACGAAGAGCGCCTGCGCGTCGGTGCGCAGGCGCGTGCCGTGCCGCGTGCGAACCGCCGGCTGCGACGCTGCCAGGCCAATCAGGAGCGGGATCGCGGCGAGGGCGACGATCATGGCGCGCCATCCCTCGCCGCCGGGGGCGGCAAGCCGCAGGACGGCGCGCGCCCGCGAGACGCGCCGCTCGGCCACGAAAAGCGCCGCGATCGGGACGACGACCGCAAGCGCTACGAGCCCGCCGGAGGGCGAGAGGAAGGTGAGTGCTCCGAGCTCCATCCCGCTAGTACCCGCGACCGGGGGTCCCGCCGCCTGCCCCGCGCCGCCCGCTGCCCTGAGCTCCGGGGGACGGGCCGCTGCTCGATCGCCGTCCCCGCGCGCTGATGAGCCGGAGGACGAGCTCGAGGTTGTACTTCGCGGACGCGTTCTCCCGATCGAGCCGGATCGCCGTCTCGAAGGCCGCGATGCTGCGTTCGACGGGAGAAGCGCGTCCGCCCGCGCCGCCGGAGGTCGAATCGGAGAACGCGAGCACCCCGAGGAGGTCCTGCGCCTGCGAGGCCTGCCCGCCGCCACTCCGCTCGGCTGCCTGCGCCAGGGCGATCTCTGCGTCCCCCCGCTCACGGCGCGCGAAGCCCGGCTCGAGCGCGCGGCGGGCGCTGGGGGCTTGCCGGAACAGAACCATCGCTTGCCGCAGGGCGCGGTCGTCGTCGACGGCGAGCATGCGTTGGGCCAGGCCGAGCGGGAGCAGTTCCTTCGCGGTCCACGATGGCCGGGAGCCGGCCCGGAACGCGAGGTCGTCCGCCCGCATCGTGTCGCGCCAGCGCCCTACATCCACGGCGACGGCAAGCAGCACGAGCGCGAGCAAGATCGCTGCCGCTGCGCCTGCGAGCCGCGACGCCCTCATCCGAGCCCTCCGCGCACGGTCCGCACCGCCGCCCATGTGAGTCGCGCGCAAGCCAACTCGTTCGCGGCCAGGAGTAGGACGAGGCCGAGCCCGACGGTAGCGAGCCCGGCCGGGAACGACGCGCCGGCCGAACCGCGCGTCACATCGTTGCGCAAACGGGCCCGGGAGAACGAGCCCGATGAGCCCACGAAGCGGCGGAACAGGCGCTCGTCCTCCACCGACGGATTGAGCCCGACGACGTGCAGCGGAATCCCCTCGCGCCGATAGGCAAAGGCGAGCCCGGTCAGCGCGGGCAGGTCGTTCGGCTCGTCGTCGAGGTCGCTGATCAGGAGCACCGCGGGCCGCGCGCGGTGGTCGGCGATGAGGATCGAGCGCGCGAGCTCGAGCCCGGTCGAGATCCGTGTGCCTGCGCTGAACGACTTCGTCCACGGGTTGACCGGGAAGGTCGGCGCGACTCCCGGTCGCAGCTGCGGCGGCACCTTGAAGAAGCGGATCATCGGCTGGAAGGCGCTGGCCGGCGACCCCGGCGGCAGAGCTTCGTAGGCCGTGTCCGAGAAGATCACGAGCCCGTAGCGCCCGCCGCTCGAGATCAGCTCGGCGAGTGTCTGCCCGATCCGGGAGTACGTGTCGGACGAGATGCTCGCCGAGAGATCGAGCACGACGATCCCGTTCGATCGCTCCGGCAGCAACCGCACCTCATGGGTGCGCGGGTGGCGCCCGAGGACGATCGCGGCGGCGGTGAGTGCGACGAGCAGGACCGCGGCGGACACGCGGATCGCGGCAGTCCTACGCGCAGCCGCGGCGAGCGGAGCGGTCTCCGCGAGGGGGATCGCCTGCCGGTGCGCGCCGCCGAGTCGCATCATCGTGCCGAGACCTCCCGCTCGATCTCGTCGGCGAGCGCGCCCACCCGGTCGGGGTCCGGGCGGCCGCGCGACCAGGCGAGCTGCTCGGCGGCGGCGGCGAGGCGATCAGCGTCCGGGTTCTTGCCGGCCAGCACTCGAGCGAGCAGGGCGAGTGCCTTGCGTCGGTCGTCGGGATTCCGGCGCATCGACTCCCGCGCGAGTGCGAGCGCGAGCCCGACGCGAGACAGGGCGCCCGCGCGCATGTCGCGAAGACGCGTCCAGCGCGTGTACTCGACGACGACGATCGCGAGCGCTCCAAGCGCCAGAGCTGCCGCGCAGGCGAGGATGACCGCGAGGAGCGTTCCCGGTGCCGCGCGGTAGGAGACCGGCGGCAGCGCGAGCTGCCTATGCCAGCCGAGTGGAGACGTCCTGAGCGCGGTCTGGTCGACGCGGGGCGCGAGGGC
>DAISLG010000246.1:0-2980 GCA_036820565.1 Gaiellaceae bacterium
TCCTCGGCGGCTCGTCTGCCCTGGCGGCGCTGGTCGCGCTCGAGCTCGGCCGGCGCGGCCGGTCGACCGCGATCGCGGGGGTCGCCGTGGCGGTCTGCGCCGCCGCGTCCGTCGGCTCCTCCGGCTTCCTCGTCGAACGGGCCTCGTCGCTCCAGGCGGAGGGTTCGTTCGCCGACCGCGCCGGCGTCGGCCATCTGGATGTGGTCGCGTTCCACGGCACCGACGGGCGCGACGTGCTCGAGACGATGTTCTGGAACCGCACCGCCGACCGTGTCAGGACCTACCCCGGCGCGTTCCCCGACCAGTTCGGCGCGACGCCGATCCACGTCGCCGCCGACGGCGGGCTCGACCTCCGCCGGCCCTTCCTCGTGCAGACCGACGCCGCGCTCGTCCGGCTCTCCGGCGCGCGGCTCGTCGCGCGCACGGCGCGTGCCTCGGTCTGGGTGCCCGAGGGCCGCCCGCGCCTCGTCTTCCTCGCGGACGGCGCCTTCGCGCGGATCGGCTGGCTCGCCGGCTCGGCGCAGCTCTCCGCCTGGCCGCGGCGGCCCGGCGGCGCCGTCCGCGGGCACGTCCAGCTGCGCCTCCGCGCGGACGCGCTGACGAGCCCGCTCTCGCTCCGGCTCACCTCGAGCACAGGCTGGCACCGGCTCGTCAGGCTGACCGACAAGCGCGACGTCATCGTCTCGGTCCCGATTTCGGGCCGCGGCCCCTGGTCGTGCGGCTTCCACACGGTCGGCCGGCAACTCGTCGTCGGCGGCCGCTCGGTCGGCGTCCACCTGCGCGGGCTCGCGTACGAAGTGTCGTCGGGCGGCCAGACGTTTGCCGGAGACGCCTTTAGCCGTGCGCCCGGGCTGCCGATAACACCCTCGTGACCGTCACGCCACAGCTGAAGGCGATCATGCTCGCCGGCATCCTCGCCGCGACCGCACTCGCCCTCGGGCTCTTCACGCTCAGCCAGAGCCAGGGCTCGTCGAGCGCCGCCTACCTCGGCGCGCCGCTCCCGGCGCCCGCCAAGATCGCACCCAGGCCCGCGCCGAAGCGGGCCGCCGCGCGGCCGAAGCCGAAGTCGGTCAACCCGGTGATCGTCGCAGCGAAACAGGCCGGGCTCCCCGCCTCGATCGCCGACGCGCTCGCGGGCCGCAAGGCCGTCGTCGTCTCGCTCTACACCCCCGGCAGCGAGGTCGACGCCGTCGCCCGCAAGGAGGCCGCCTCCGGCGCGGCGCTCGCCGGAGCCGGCTACGTCGCCGTCGACGTCTCGCGCGAGGGGGCCTCCACCGACCTGACGAAGCTGCTCGGCGTCCTGCACGCGCCTGCTGTCCTCATCGTGCGCCGACCGGCGACCGTATTCGTCCAGATGGACGGCTTCGCCGACCGCCAGACGGTGGCGCAGGCTGCCCAGAACGCGCTGGAGGCATCGTGAGCCACCCCGAGGCCGAGCCGCTCGCGACGAGCCCCGGCCGGGAGCTCTTCGTCCGGCACGCCCGCCGCGACGGCAAGTCGCTCGCCGTGATGCGCGCGGTCGAATACGGCACCTCCTGCATGGTCGAGGCCGAGGTCTTCCCCGCCGGCTCCGACATCCCGACCGCGAAGCGCCCCGGCCCGTACACCTTCTCGACGGCCCGCGAGGCCACCGCCTTCGTGACCGAGGCGGTCGAGGCGCTGATGTACCTCGGCTGCGACATCCAGGCGCAGTAGCCCGTAGCTTAGGGGGCCGTGCCCGGCCTCTTCGTGCTCGCGCGCCACGGCCAGTCGACGCTCAACGTCACGCGCCGGGTGAACAGCGACCCCACCGTCGACGTCCCGCTGACCGGGCGGGGCACCGCCGAGGCCCGCAGCCTCGGAGAGCAGGTCTCGGCGCTCGGGCTCGACCTCTGCGTCCACACCCCGTTTCCCCGCACGCGGCAGACGGCCGAGCTCGCCGTCGGCGGCAGAGGCGTCCCTCTGCGCGAGGAGCCCCTCCTCGGCGACATCGACGTCGGCGAGCTCGAGGGCCGGTCGCTCGACGAGTACCGCGCCTACAAGCGCGGGCGCGGCCGGGACGAGCGCTTTCCCGGCGGCGAGAGCCTCGACGAGGCGGCGCTCCGCTACATGCGCGCGTTCCGCGGACTCCTGGACGGAGAGGAACGCCGCGTGCTCGTCGTCTGCCACGAGATCCCGGTGCGCTGGGCCGTCAACGCCGCGTCCGGCTCGGGCGACCTCGAGAGCCCGGTCCACGACGTCGCGAACGCGACGCCGTACCTCTTCGACGAGGCCGGCCTGCGCCGCGCCGCCGACGAGCTCGAGCGACTCGCCGCGCCCTAGACGGAGACGCGCGTCAGCTCTTCGATCGAGGTGAGGCCGGCGGCGACCTTCTCGAGGCCGTCGTCCCAGAGCGTCCGCATCCCCTCGCTGATCGCGGCTCGCTCGATCTCCTCGCGGCTCGCCTTGCCGGCGGCGAGCGACTCGAGCGTCTCGCTCATCGTCAGCAGCTGGTAGATGCCCGTCCGGCCGCGATAGCCCGTCTGGCTGCAGCGCGGGCAGCCGCGCTTGCGGTAGAGCGCCATCCCGTCGGAGGCGGCCGCGACGTCGGGCGAGACGCGGGCCTTCAGCAGCTCGTCGACGGACGGGGAGTACATCTCGCAACAGTGTGTGCAGAGTTTCCGCGCGAGCCGCTGCGCGAGTACGGCGGAGACGGCGGAGCCGGTCAGGAACGGCTCGACGCCCATCTCGTTCAGGCGCGTCAGCGCGCCCGGCGCGTCGTTCGTGTGCAGGGTCGAGAGCACGAGGTGGCCCGTGAGCGCCGCCTCGATCGAGATCTTGGCGGTCTCGCCGTCGCGAATCTCTCCCACCATCACGACGTCGGGGTCGGAGCGGAGGATCGACCGGAGCGCGGCCGCGAAGGTCAGGCCGGCGCGGTTGTTGATCTGCACCTGGTTGATCCCCGCGAGCCGGTACTCGACCGGGTCCTCGACGGTGATGATGTTGATCTCGGGCCGGTTGA
>DAISLG010000247.1:0-2954 GCA_036820565.1 Gaiellaceae bacterium
CCGATCGTGCAGAGCCTGTCGGCCTGGTCCTTGATCGCCTGCACCACCTTCGGGTGCTGGTGGCCGATCGAGACGTTGACGAGCTGCGACGCGAAGTCGAGGTAGCGGTTGCCGTCGTAGTCCCAGAAGTAGCGCCCTTCGCCGCCGGCGACCGCGATCGGGTTGAGCGCGTCCTGGACCGACCAGCTGTGCAGGACGTAGCGCTTTGCGTCCGAGACGACCTGCTGTCCGAGCTCGGTGTTCTCCTCGACTGCTGCCACGTCGTGCCTCCTCGTTCGCGTGCGACGATCCTACCGCCGATGCTCGAGCGAATCGTCACTCCACGGCTCGTGCTGGAGCCCTTTCCGGTGGAAGCGGCGCGCGCGGTCCTCGAGGGCGACCTCTCGTCGGTGCGCGCCGGGGAGGGCTGGCCGCACGACGACACGCTCGACGGGCTCCGCATGACTCTTGGCCAGGGGGCCGAGCCCGGCTGGCTCGTCACGCTCGGCGGCCTCGTGATCGGCGACCTGGGGACGCACGGCCCGCCCGACGAGAACGGCGACGTCGAGATCGGGTACGGCCTCGCCGCTCCGTACCGCGGTCGCGGCTACGGCAGCGAGCTCGTCGTCGCGGTGTCGCAATGGCTGCTGGCGCGGCCCGACGTGGGGCGGGTCGTCGCCCGGAAGGTGCTCGCCGACAACGTCCCTTCGCGCCGCGCGCTCGAGCGCGCCGGCTTCGTCCTCGAGCGAGAGAAGCCCGGGCTGACGTGGTACGCCCTCGGCGCGGTACGCTCCGGCTGACCCGCGAGGAGGATTCGAGATGACCGACGTGATCGACGCACCCACGACCGTCAAGCCCGTCAACCACTGGATCGGCGGCAAGAGCGTCGCCGGCAGCTCGGGCCGCACCGGGCCGGTCTACAACCCGGCGACGGGGCAGCAGACAGGCGCCGTCGACCTCGCGTCGGTCGAGGAGGTCGACGAGGCCGTCCGCACGGCGCGCGCCGCCTTCCCGGCCTGGCGCGCGACCTCGATCTCGAGGCGAGCGGAGATCTTCTTCACGCTCCGCGCGCTCTTCGACGACCATCGCGAGGAGATCGCGAAGATCCTGACGGCCGAGCACGGGAAGGTTCTCTCCGATGCGCTGGGCGAGGTTGCGCGCGGGATCGAGGTGATCGAGTTCGCCTGCGGCATCCCCACGCTCTTGAAGGGCGATTTCACCGAGCAGGCCTCCACCGGGATCGACGTCTATTCGATCCGCCAGCCGCTCGGGGTCGTCGGCGCGATCACCCCGTTCAACTTCCCCGCGATGGTGCCGATGTGGATGTTCGCGCCGGCGATCGCGTGCGGGAACACGGTCGTGCTGAAGCCGTCCGAGAAGGATCCGTCCGCGTCGATCTACATGGCCGGGCTGCTCCAGGAGGCGGGCGTCCCCGACGGCGTCTTCAACGTCGTGCACGGCGACAAGGTCGCGGTCGACGCGCTCCTCCAGCACCCCGAGGTCGACGCGATCAGCTTCGTCGGCTCGACCCCGATCGCGCGCTACGTCTACGAGACGGGCACGAGCGCGGGCAAGCGCGTCCAGGCGCTCGCGGGCGCGAAGAACCACATGCTCGTCCTGCCGGACGCCGACATCGAGATGGCCGCGGACGCCGCGGTCAGCGCCGCCTACGGCTCGGCAGGGGAGCGCTGCATGGCCGTTTCCGTCGTCGTCACGGTCGGCGACGTCGCGGAGCCGCTGATCGCGGCGATCAAGGAGCGGATCCCGAACATCAAGGTCGGCGACGGGATGGAGCAGGGCGTCGAGATGGGCCCGCTGATCACGCGGGAGCACCGCGACAGGGTCGCCTCGTTCCTCGACAGCGGCGCCGAGCAGGGCGCGAAGGTCGTCGTCGACGGCCGCGACGCCACGCCCGAGGGCGACGGGTTCTTCCTGGCCCCGTCGCTCCTCGACGACGTCAAGCCGGACATGGACGCCTACATGGAGGAGATCTTCGGCCCGGTGCTAGGCGTCGTCCGCGCCGAGACCTACGAGGAGGCGCTCGCGCTCGTGAACGAGAACTCGTACGGGAACGGCACCGCGATCTTCACCCGCGACGGCGGCGTCGCCCGTCAGTTCCAGTTCGACGTCCAGGCGGGCATGGTCGGGATCAACGTCCCGATCCCCGTGCCGGTCGCGTACTACTCGTTCGGCGGCTGGAAGGACTCCCTCTTCGGCGACCTGCACATCTACGGCCCCGAGGGAATCAACTTCTACACGCGCGGGAAGGTCGTCACGTCGCGGTGGCCCGATCCGGCGACGTCGTCGGTCGACCTCGGGTTCCCGCAGACGCGCTAGCTCGTGGCCGGGGGCGCGCCCCCGGCCACGATGCTCGTTCCTCAGCTCGCCGTGACCCCAGCGGGGATCTCGGCGATCGCGACCTCGAACTGCTCGACGCTTGCGATCGTGCCGTCGGCAGAATCGGCCATCTCGCGCCGGGCCGCGTCCGCCGCCTCGGCGCTGGCGGTCAGCGCGTCCGCGCTCGTCCACAACGTCACGACCTTCGTCGTGCCCGTCCCGCGGTCGCCGAGCGAGATCACGCCCGCGAAGCCGTCGAGCTCGCGCACGCGCGGGAAGACGTCCTCGATCGCCTTGCGCGTGCCCGCGTCGATCTGCTCGGGAGCGCCTTCGAGCGTCGAGATGCGCGCCGCCTTGGCGCCGGTGCCGCCCTCCTGCATCAGCACCTCATAGGTGTCGATGGAGATGCGCCGGCCGCGCTGCTCGGCGGGGATCGACTCCGCCATCTGCTCGAAGGCGGGCTCCGCGTCCCGGATCGCCTGCTCGGTCCCGAAGAGCGTGATCCCGAGCGCCGTGCCCTTGTCCCGGTCGATCAGCATCAGGAATCCCTGCGCCCCCGGGATCGGGTCCCTCTCCACCTTGACCTTCGCGATCAGCTCGTCCGCTCCGGTCATGTCTCGGTTCTCGAACGCTGCGAC
>DAISLG010000248.1:0-2907 GCA_036820565.1 Gaiellaceae bacterium
GGGCGTACTGAACGTCGTCACCGGCGATGGCGTCCCCGTCGGCGAGGCGATCGTCAGACACCGAGACGTCGGCCTCGTCTCGCTCACCGGCGACGTCGAGACGGGCAAGACGATCGCCCGTACCGCGGCCGACTCGCTCAAGCGCGTCCACCTCGAGCTCGGCGGCAAGGCGCCGGTGATCGTCTTCGACGACGCCGACCCGGCTGCGGTCGCAGAGGGGATCAAGATCGCCGGCTACTGGAACTCGGGCCAGGACTGCACCGCCGCCTCACGCGTGCTGGCAGGCCCGAAGATCTACGACCGGCTGCTCGAGGAGCTCGTGCCGGCAGTGGAGTCCTTGAAGGTCGGCGACCCGGCCGAGGGCGAGGAGATCGAGATGGGCCCGGTGATCTCGAAGGCGCAGCAGGAGCGCGTCTTCGGCTTCCTCGAGCGGGCGGGGGGCGCCCAGGTGCTCACCGGCGGCGGCTCGAACGGGTCGAAGGGCTTCTTCGTCGAGCCGACGGTGGTCGGGGGCGTGGGGCAGCGCGACGAGATCGTGCAGCGCGAGGTCTTCGGCCCCGTCGTCACCGTCCAGCGCTTCGCCGACGACGCGGAGGCGCTCGCGTGGGCGAACGACGTCCCCTACGGCCTGGCAGCGTCCGTCTGGACGCGCGACGTGGGGCGCGCCCTCCGGGCCGCGAAGGCGCTCCAGTTCGGCACGGTCTGGATCAACGACCACATCCCGCTCGTCTCCGAGATGCCCCACGGCGGCTACAAGCAGTCCGGGTACGGCAAGGACCTGTCCGTGTACTCGCTGGAGGACTACACGCAGGTCAAGCACGTGATGGCGAAGCTCGACTAGAGCTCCGCGACGGCGTCCTCGAGGTCGTCGCAGACCGCGTCGGCGACGTAGACCGTCCACGGGTGCGCGGGCGTGCCGCCGGTGTAGGCGACGACGCGCTTGCCGGCCCGGTGGGCGTACCACGCCTCCATCGCCGTGCCCTCGTCCGGTGCGGTGAACGCGGCGAGGACGGCGTCGCAGGAGTCGATCTCGGCGAGGTCGCCCTCGACGATCTCCGCCTCATGGCCCACCGTGGCGCCGCGGAAGTCGCGCCGCATCGGGTCGACCGGCTCCCAGCCGGCGGCCCGGGCCAGCGCATCTGCGCGGCGGCGGTACTCGTCCGCGAAAGGCGGGCCTGCGAGGTAGACGCGTCGCACGCCGCGTACAGTACGGAGCGAGATGGAGTTCGTCGCCCTCGGCCACTCCGGCTCGGACCACTACGCGGGCCTGGAGACCTTCCCGAACCCCGGCGTGACGCGGGTCACGATGACGAGCGACGAGCTCGTCGCGGTCTGCCCGATCACCGGTCAGCCCGACCTCTACGTCGCCGAGATCGACTACCGGCCGCAGTCGCTCTGCCTCGAGTCGAAGTCGCTCAAGCTGCACCTGATGACCTTCCGGAACGAGGGAGTCTTCTGCGAGGCGCTCGCCGTGAAGATCCGCGACGACGTCGCCGCAGCGCTCGAGCTCCCGCCGGGCGAGGTGCAGGTGACGCTGACGCAGAAGGCCCGCGGCGGCATCACGATCACGGCTGTCTCCTAGGCGGCCCCGGAGCCGGGCTCGTCCCGGCGGGAGCGGAAACCGCCCGGTGGTGCGAGAGTCTGGAAATCGGGCTCCCGTCTTGACATGCATTCATGACCCACCGCGCCGGGGCGGTCACGCGTCGATTCAAGCAGATCCCGGCTGCAGCTCGGGAACCGCCTGGGCGCTGAGGTCCGGCGGAGACTCACGGTCGGCGTGAGACGCGTCCCTGAGCGGGAAACGAAGCTCGAACACGGAGCCCCGGCCAAGGACGCTTCGGGCCGTGCATGTGCCGCCGTGGGCGCGTGCGACGGCTACCACGATCGAGAGGCCGAGGCCGGCGCCGCCCTCCCGGCGGGAGCGGGAGGCGTCGGAGCGAGCGAACCGCTCGAAGACGCGGGCCAGCGACTCGGCGGCGATGCCGAGCCCTTCGTCCGCGACGGAGATGACCACGAAGTGCCCCTCGCCGCGAGCGGAGAGCTCGATCCGCGCGTGGTTCTCGGTGTAGTGGACAGCGTTCTCGAGCAACGCGTCTAGTGCGGCGCGCAGCCAGGTCTCGTCGGCCTGGAGCGTCACGTCGAGGATCTCGCCGAGTCGCCAGACGCGCGGGGCGACCTCGGTCCACCGCATGAAGACGTCCTCGAGGAACGGGACGAGCCGGATGCCCGCCGGCGTGACGAAGTCGGGGCGCTCCGCCCGGGCGAGCAGGAGCAACCGGTCGACGATCCGCTCGATCCGCTCGAGCTCGTCGAACGCGACGGCGAGCTCGGGTTGATCCTCTCCGAGGCGTCGTCCGAGCAATTCGAGATGACCGCGGGCGATCGTCACGGGTGTCCGGAGCTCGTGCGAGACGTCGTGGAGCAGCCGCTCCTCCTGCTCGAGCAGCGCCGCTCGCTCGTCGGCGAGCGCTTCGACGGTCGCGAGCGCCTCCACCCGGCGCCTGGCGTGCCAGACCATTGCGACGAACATCGCCGACATCAGCGGGACCTCGAACAGCTCGCCCCAGAGCTGAGAGCCTGCAAATGCGTCGACCATGATCGACGCGCCGGTCGCGATCACCACGGCACCGAGCAGGGCGGATGTCTTCGAGATCGACCAGACGCGAAAGCCGTAGAGGAAGGTCAGGCTGATCCAGATGACGTGGAAGGGAATCGTCTCCCACGAGGGCCACGCGATCATCACGGCCAGGCACCCCACCGCAAGGGCGGCCCAGGCGAGCTCGAGCTGCCTAGGCGACAGCGAGCCGGTAACCCGCATGCCGCACGGTCTCGATCGGGGAGGCGGGCCCGAGCTTCTTGCGCAGCCGCCTGATGCACACGTCGACGACGTTCGATCCGGGATCGAAG
>DAISLG010000249.1:0-2894 GCA_036820565.1 Gaiellaceae bacterium
GCCGGTCGCGCTCGTGCGATTCGAGCTCCTCGTGCGCGCTCTGCGCGTTCTCGCGTGCGGCGCGCTCGAACTCCGCCTCGAGGGCGGCGAGCCGCTCCCGCTGCGCCTCG
Organism: Gaiellaceae bacterium; assembly: GCA_036820565.1. Taxonomy (GTDB): domain Bacteria; phylum Actinomycetota; class Thermoleophilia; order Gaiellales; family Gaiellaceae; genus DAISLG01. The sequence goes on from DAISLG010000249.1 coordinate 111, forward strand.
CTGGCCGTGTCGAGCCGCTCGGTGTCGAGCTCGATCCGCGACTGCGCCTCGGCCATCAGCACCTGCTGGCGCTGGGCGAGCGTCGTCAGCTGGGCGGCGAGCGTCTGCTCCGTGCGCTCGAGGTCACCCGTCCACTCCGCCAGCCGGCGTCCCACGCGCTGCTCGACCTTGCCGAGTGCGTCGCTGAGCTCGGCGCTCGCCTTCCGCTCCCGCTCGGCGAGCGCGGTGCGGCGCTCCTCGGCGATCCGGCGCTCCTCGCCCACCAGGCGCGAGAGCGAGTCCGCGCGGGCACGGGCCAGCGTGCGCTCGATCTCGGCTGCGCGCGCCTCGGTCTCCCGCGTCACGAGCGAGTCCAGCCGCGCCTCGGCCTCGGCGATCTGGCGCTCGACGTCCTTCGCACGGGCGACGAGCCGCCGGACGACGATGGTGCCGAGCTGGAGCGCCGCGCACACCGTCAATCCGCCGGCCGCGACCGCGAGGCCCCGGGCAGGCGCAAGCGCGAAGGCGACCCAGGCCGCGGCCGCTGCTGCGGCGACGACTCCGGTCAGGGCGAGCAGGACTCCGCGGGAGATTCGGTCGAAGAGGGCCGCGGCGGCCGAACCGAAGACGGCGACCACCGCCCCCGCAAAGATGAGCTCGAAGACCTCCTCCCGCACGCGGGCCATGCTACGTCAGCCTGAGCACGAGCAGCGCGGCGGCGAGGCAGACGTTGGCCGCGGCGAGGAGCTTGAGCCCCCGCTCCTGCGCGCCGTAGAGAAGCTCGTGCGTCACCGGCTCCTGCGTGCCGTCGCGCAGCTCGATCGTCCCGTGCACAGCGGCGACGCGGCGGCGCGCATGGCGCACGGGAGTCGAGAGCACACGTTGCGTGTAGCTGGTCAGCCCGGCGTACCCGGCCGCGAGGAGCGCCACCCAGGTGATCGTCCCGGCGCAGGCGAAGTAGCCCGTCAGAAGCGGAAAGGCGCCCCAGGCCAGGGCGAAGCCGAGGTTGTTGTGGATCACTCCGCCGGCGAGTTCGAGGTTGTAGGCCGGCACGAGCAGCGCGCCGACAGCGACGAATACGAGCAGCCAGAGGTCGAACGCGACGGCGCCCGCGATCCCGATTGCGACCGCGCCTGCCAGCGACACGACGGTGAGGCCGAGCAGGATCCGCTCCGGGATCCGCGTCGCGAGCGGCCGTCCGTTCAGCTCGTCGAGCGCGTGCGCGGCGACCCCCATCCCGAGGAAGAACGCCGCCGCCGCGGCGGCGAGGCGCCCCTCGCGAAGCTGTGGCGCGAGCGCCGCGCCGATCGCCACGAAGCTCAGGTGCCAGGCCGTGTAGGGCGGGTGGAGCAGGGTCACGTAGTCGCGCCAGCCGCCCGGCGCGAGCGCGTAAAAGGCCGGCCGGGCCTCCGTCATGCGCGCCGGCCCCAGAGCACCGTGCAGCCGCCGAGGCTCAGCCGCCGGGCGTGCACGTCTTCGAAGCCGGCCTCGCGGAAGGCGGTCAGGAGCCGCGGTACGGGCCAGCGCTCGTCGAACTCGCGGATGCTGCCGCCGAGGAACCGCCCGACCTCGTGCCAACCGGGTGAGATGACGCGGCCGAGCGTGGGAAGACCGACGTCCACATAGAGGTTCCAGAGGGTTCGGGGGGCGGGGCCTGGAGGCACGCCGAAGTCGAGCAAGGACGCGGTCGCCCCCGGGCGCAGGACGCGCGCGAGCCCTTTCAGGCCGGCAGGGAGGTCGCTCAGGTAGCGGAGCAGGTAGGCGGCGGTGAGGCCGTCGAAGGACTCATCGTCGAATGGGAGCTGCTCCGCGCTCGCCTCCACGAGCCGGACTCGGTTCGTCGCGACGCGGCGCCGGGCCTCGGCGAGCATCTCCGGGCTCTGGTCGACCCCTACGACCGAGCAGCGCTTCTGTCGTACGAGCTCCAGCGCGACCGCGCCGGTGCCGGTGGCCAGGTCGAGCACGACGTCGTCAGGCCCGGCGGGTACGCGAGAGACGAGGAACCGGCGCCACTGCGGGTCCTGCCCGAACGAGAGCAGACGTGCGTACCGGTCGTAGCTCGGGCCGAGCGGCGCGAACAGCTCCCTGGCGCGCGTCTCGACCACATCCGTGAGTCTAAGCTCGTCTCGTGGGCCTGGACGACGACCTGAGGCGAACCGCGGAGGCTGCGGTGGTCCATGCCGCCGACGGCGAGGAGCTGGTCGGCATCGTCCCCGCCGAGCCGGCGAGCGGCCTGCGGCTCTACGTCTGTGCCTACGGGCGCGAGGACGACGCGACGTGGCTCGTGTTCGACGCCACCGGCGTTCCGGTGGAGGAACGGGCGCTGGTTCGCGACGCCGTCTCGATCGCGGCGCTCTGCGAGGTGGCGGAGGAGGCGGCGGGAATCGAGCCGAAGGCGCCTCGCGTCGCGAGCCCTGCCTACCTCGACGAGCTCGGCTCGGGCGGCGGGCCGGAGCTCGCGGGCGCGGTCAAGGGCGCGACCGGCACGTTGGACGAGCTTCTGCGCGACGTGGAGCGCGGCTACAAGCGACCGCTGAGCTAACCTGAGCTGATGGAAGGCTTCCCCCTGGGTGGCGACCCCGAAGACCTGATGCGCAGCCTGCGCGAGTTCGCCGAGCAGCAGGCGGAGACGGTGCAGGAGGCGCAGCGCGAGCAGTTCGCGACGTTGACGCTGAACACCGCGGTCGAGCTGACCGCTGCGGCGCTTGCCCAGGTGAACGCCGCGGGCTCGGCGGACGAGCAGACCGCCGCCCTGCGCGACGCGATGCGCGTGCTCTTCCCCGAGGCGGTGGCGCTCGTCAGTGC
>DAISLG010000250.1:0-2859 GCA_036820565.1 Gaiellaceae bacterium
CCCCGGCGAGGAGGTGAAGACCGACGGCCAGGGCGAGGTGATCGGCCTCTTCCTCGAGGAGGAGATCCCGCGCGGGCTGACGTTCGCGGACACGATCGAGGCGATCCGCGCACAGGGCGGCCTCGTCTACGTCCCGCACCCGTTCGACCGCCTCCACGCGATTCCCGACCCGGCGACGCTCCACCGCCACCTCGCCGACATCGACGTGCTCGAGGTCTACAACGCCCGGCTCCTGTTCGAGGGCTACAACGACGAGGCTCTCCGCTTCGCGCGGAAGTACAACCTGACGATGGGGGCCGGCTCCGACGCGCACGTCCTCCAGGGCGTCGGCACCGGGGCGCTGCGGATGCGTGCGTTCGAGAACGCGCACGAGTTCCTGATCAGCCTGCGCTCCGCGGAGGTCCTGCGGCGCCCGAAGTCGCTCGCGTTCCTTCAATCGCTGAAATGGGCGGCGCAGGTCAAGGAAAAGGTCCGCTAGAGGAGAACTGGACCCCCTGCCTCCGTGACCGCTGTGCCCACCGACGAGCTCTACGACAAATACCTGCAAAAGGCGATCTCCGAGATCAACCGTCTCGGAGACGAGCTCGCCCGCGCAGGGGACGGCATCCGCGTGCCCGTCGTCGGCTCGGGGCACCCGCTGGCCGACGTGATGCTGCTGAAGTACCGTCCGCAGCCGGCCGAGGCGCAGGAGGGCGTCGCGTTCTTCGGCCGCTCCGGCCAGGCGATCCTCAAGTCCCTCCAACGGCTGCACGTCGACCCGATGGCGATCTACGGGACGAACTGCCTCAAGTTCGTCGACGGCGACGGCGACGAGGACGAGTCGCGGCCGTGGCTCGTGCGCGAGCTCCATATCGTCGGGCCGAAGCTCGTCGTGGCGATGGGCGAGGAGACCGTCGCGTTCGTCAACTCGCTCGACTTCCCGCTCTCGCGCCCGCTCGAGCCGGAGACCGGCGCGCTCCAGCAGCTCACCCCCACCGTCGAGGCCCTGTACGTTCCCGACATCGACTCGTCGCTCGACGAGCAACCTGCGAAGACACGATTTTGGAACGCCTTCAAGCTCCTCGGCCCCTGGTGGGCCGAGCTCCCTCCCTACTAGCCTTCGGCGTCCTCGCCGGGGTCGTCGCCGCCTACTACGCGGCGGCGGGCTCGCTGGGGAACGAGTCGCTCTGGTGGGACATCGCCTTCCTCGCGTTCGTGCTGATCCCGCTCGTGTTCGCGCTCGTCTACTGCGTGCTGCCGCTGTGGAACAGCCGCGGCCTGCTCGCCGTCGGCGCCGCGTGCGGCGTCCTGGCGGTCGCGACGCAGGTGGCCGGGCTCGACATGGTCGCGAACTTCGCCAAGCTCGCGGCGATGACGTTCGTCGCGTTCTGGTTCCTCTCGTTCTTCGAGACGGTGAGCTGGGTCGTCCTCGTCGCCTGCATCATCCCGTGGGTCGACGCGTACTCGGTGTGGCGCGGGCCGACGCGGCACATCGTCGAGCACCAGCGGGGCCTCTTCACGACGCTCTCGTTCGCGTTCCCGGTCCCCGGCGGCGGCGCCGCGAACCTCGGCCTCCCCGACCTGCTCTTCTTCGGCGTCTTCCTCGCCGCGTGCGCCCGCTTCGGGCTCCGGGTCAGGTGGACGTGGCTCGCGATGACGGTGTCGTTCGGCGCGACGATGGCGCTCGCGACCTGGTTCGAGGTCGACGGGCTCCCGGCCCTGCCGCTGCTCTCGCTCGCATTCCTGCTCCCGAACGCCGATCTGCTCTGGAGCCGGCTCAGCCCGAGAGCGCGCGCACGTACCGCTCCGCCGATCGCCTGACCACGTCTTTGCCGTCGGCGAGAACGTTCCGGTCCCACCAGGCGCCGAGGATCCGGTCGAACGCGAACGGCTCGAGCGCGGCGGCGATCCCCTCGACCTCGCGCGCCGGCAGCGGGATCAGCATCGGGTACGAGTACATGAAGCTGACCCAGCGGCCGCCGGGAAGGACCTGGACGATGTCGCCCGAGAGGAGCGCGGCCCCGCCGGCCCAGTGCAGCACCTGGCCGCCCGCGAAGTGGCCGCCGAGGCGGACGAGCGTGAGCCCGCCGCCGAGCTCCTTCGTCTCACCTGACCAGAGCTCGACGCGGCCGCGGCTCTGCTGGATCCACTCCTCGTCGTCCTCGTGGATCCAGATCGGGCAGTCGAAGCGCTCGGCCCAGTCCGCCATCGCCGAGTAGTAGTGCGGGTGCGAGACCGCGATCCCGCGCAGCTCCCCCACCCGCGCGGCGAGCACGTCGTCGAGGTAGGGGACGCAGTCCCAGAGGACCCCGTCGACGGCGAGCGCGCGCTGGCCGATCGCGAACGACGGCTCGATGCCGATCCCGAGCAGGCCCTCCTCCTCGCGGACGTCGGCCTCGTGCGTCGAGATCAGCTCGTCCCAGTCGACCCACTTCTGGCCCTCGGCCGGGACGTACTGGCGCTCGTCGGAGCAGATCGGGCACGCCTCGCGCGGCTCGTCGTAGACGGTGCCGCACGCGCAGCAGACGGTGGCGGTCACACCGAGGGGCGTTCGAGCAGCGAGACGGACTCGACGTGCGGCGTGTGCGGGAACATGTCGACCGGCTTCACGCGCTTGAGCTCATAGCCGTAGTCGGCCTGGAGCTGCTTCACGTCCGACGCCAGCGTCGTCGGGTTGCAGGAGACGTAGACGATGCGCCTCGCGGCCGTCTCGCCGAGCCGGCGCAGCGCTTTGCCGGCGAGCCCGGCACGCGGCGGGTCGACGACGACGACGTCCGGGTCGCCGCCGCGCTCGCGCAGCTCCTCGATCGACTGGCCGACGTTGCCCGCGTAGAACGCGGCGTTCGTGATCCCGTTCAGGTCGGCGTTCTCGAGCGCGCA
>DAISLG010000251.1:0-2842 GCA_036820565.1 Gaiellaceae bacterium
TCTAGCTCCTAGTGGAGCGCGCGCGTCATCGGGCTCCACGCCGTCTGCTCCCATGCCTCGCCCGCGCACATCGGGCAGGTGGGAAGGGTCGTGTGGACGGTGACGCCGTACCCGCACTCGGAGCAGTGGAACTCGCCTTTCACGCTCATCCCGGCCTGCCAGAACTCCACGAATCCCGCCGGTTCCACGCTCATCGGTTCCTGCACCTTCTCGACCATGAGACCCCCTCGAAGATGACTTCTGTGGGGAAATGTGCCCATACTCTACCCCATGGAAACTCCCGCCTCAATCCCGTCCCAGGATCCGGGCCTCGGCCCCGAGCCGCTGCCGGGGCCCTACGCCCGTCCGGCCGGCGGGATCTGGGCGGCGGGCGAGCGGATCACCTGGCTCGCCGGGCTCGTGCTGACGCTGTCGACCTTCATGGGCTGGTACGCGGGCTCCGGCGACGGGATCACGATCGCTGTGATCGGGTGGCACACGGGCGCGCTCGGGAAGATCGTCTTCTTCGCGGGGCTGCTCGTCCTCGCCCTCGTCGCGCTGCGTGAGACCGGGCTCGAGCTGCCGGCGACGGTGCCCGAGAGCCTCGTCGTGATCGCGCTCGGCTCGATCGCGACGATCTGCGTCCTGATCCGCATCATCTCGATCCCTGACCGGTTCCTGCCGGCCGACGGGCGCGGGATCGGGATCTGGATCAGCCTGATCGCCGCGGTCGCCGTGATCGCGGCAGGGCTGCTTCGAGCAGCGGAAGAACTCTAGGAACCGCCGCGCCGACGAGCAGGCCGAGCACGGCGCCGCCGAGGACGTCGAGCGGGTAATGGACGCCGACGTAGACGCGCGAGAGGCCGATCGCCGCAGCCAGCGCGAACAGCGGCACGCGCAGCCGGGGCGCCGCCCGCGCGAGCACGAGGGCGCAGGCGAAGCTCGTCGCGGTGTGGCCGGACGGGAACGAGTGGTCGGCCGGCACCTTCACGAGCGCGTGCGGCTCGGGGTAGCGGACGGGCGGCCGGTCGCGCGGGATCGTGTCCTTGCCCGCGAGGGCCGCGACGTCGGCGACGAGGGCGGCCAGGAGCACGAGCCCGAAGAGCGTGGGGCGCCGCCACACGATCGCGAGGACGAGGGCGATCGCGATCCAGACGGCGCCGAGCGTGCCGATCCTCGAGAGCCCGACGAAGAGCCAGTCGAGCCACCCGACCCGGTGGGTCACGACGAAGCGCTCCAGCTGGCGGTCGACGCTCAGACCGACAGGAGCTGCTTCGCGCGCTCGATCAGCTGCTGCGGGTCGAACGGCTTGCCGATGAAGCCGCGCGCTCCACGGGCGGCCGCGTCGGCAGCCGACTGCTCGTCGACCTTGCCGCTGAACATGATCACCGGCACCTGCCCGTGCTGCTCCTGCATCCGCTGGAGCATCTGCCAGCCGTCGACGCCCGGCATCATCACGTCGAGCAGGACGAGGTCGGGCGCCTTCTCCGCGATCTGGGACATCCCCTCCTCGGCGCTCGCTGCCTCGCGGACGGTGTAGCCCTCCATCTCCAGGTTGACCCGGATGAACTCGCGGAGCCGCGCGTCGTCGTCGACGATCAGCACGATCGGTCCCGTCTCCTGGCCGCCGGGGCCCGACCGCTCGAGGAACGTCTCGAGATCGCCCCGGCGGTAGCGGCGGTGGCCGCCCGGGGTGTAGAACGCGGGCACGCGGCCCTGGTCGGACCACTTGCGGATCGTGCTCTGGGCTACGCCGAGGAACTTCGCGGCTTGCCCCAGCGTGAGCCAGTCCGGCTCCGCCGGCGGCACGCGGCGACTGGAATTGGTGCGGTCGAAGGCCATGATCTCCGCATAAATCTATCCAAAAGTCCTGGTACCTAAACGGATCTCTCGTTTACGGCTTGCGAACGGTGATTGTCACCGTCTGGCGGGCGGGCAGCAGCGGCAGCGGCTTCAGCGTCCGCACCCCGGTCTGCGTCGAACCCGGCCGCGGATTGTCGTGCAGCGCCTCGCCGAGCGCGACGCCGACCGCGAAGAGCAGCGCCGCGACCAGCGCGGGGACGAACCGAGCGTTGCGGCCGGGCCGGCGCCGCCGGCGGCGGCGAGGAGCGCGCTCGGGGATCACGGCCGGTAGTCGCTCGCGCCGCGTGCGTAGAGGTGGAAGGCGGCGTCGCTGACGAGCGCGAGGTTCCGGGGCCAGTTGGGGTACGCCGCGTTCTCGGAGACGGCCTCGCTCCCCCACCGCTCGACGCCGCGGTACTGCGCCTCCAGCTCGGCGAGCGTGAACGTCTGCCCCACGCGCCGGCGCAGCTCGGCGGTCACGGCCTCGACCTGCTCGAGCAGCCGCTCGTAGGCGAGCCCGTCTCGCGCCTGCGACTCGAGGCGGCGATGGCCCTCCTCCCACTGCTGGCGCGCGAGCTCGATGGTCGGCGACACGAGGCTCCGGATCATATGGATGAGCAGCAGGCGTCCGGCCAGAGCGGCCGAACCTCCGCGAGGATCCGCTCACCGAGCTCGTAGCCGGGCCGGGCGAGCGCGTAGGCGGCGTGCGCGTGGAGGCACTTGAGGCTCCCCGTCCGGCTCGAGCCGCCGATCCCGACCGGGAGCTCGGGACGGATCCGGCGCTGCTCGGCCTCCGCCTCGGCGAGGCTCCGCACGAGCACGGGGTCCTCGCGGGCGGCCTCGCTGAAGCGCTCGACCCCGCCGGCCGCCTCGATCCGCGAGATCGCGGCGACGAGGTGCCTGCACGTCAGCCAGTAGGTCGTCGGGAACGGCTCGCCGCGCTCGTCGAACGGCGCCTGCTCGGCCACGGCCGGCAGCCCGAACGCGCAACGGCAGGCGACGCGGCGAAACGCCCGCGGCC
>DAISLG010000252.1:0-2822 GCA_036820565.1 Gaiellaceae bacterium
GTCACCGAGCTCAAGCGCCACCCCGAGCTCGACCACGACGAGGAGATCTGGGTCGGGTTCACCGAGCGGATCATCCGCGCAATGGGGGGCGACACCGACGGCGCCTACGAGTGCGCGGTCGAGATGACGCGGGCGTGGGAGCATTCGCACAACTTCGAGCTCTTCGAGGACGTGCTGCCGGTCCTCACCGAGCTGCGCCGGCACGCTTTGCGGATCGGGCTCGTCTCGAACACCGGTCGCGACCTCGCCGCCTTCGTCGAGCACCACGGCCTCGACGTCGATGCGGCGATCTCGTCGCGGGATCACGGCAAGGTCAAGCCCGACCCGACGATCTTCCGCGTGATGCTCGACCGGCTCGGCGTCCGGGCCGACGAGGCCGTGATGGTGGGCGACTCGCTCGAGGACGACATCGAGGGCGCGCGCGGGCTCGGGATGCGCGCGCTGCTGCTCGACCGGGAGGATCTCTTCCCGGAGCACGACGGGCGCCTCACCGGGCTGATGGAGCTGCCCGCCGCGCTCGGGCTCGTGCTCCTGGCCGATCGGCGTCGAGCCTGATGTCCGCGTGGCTGATCTGGGTGGTGGTGGCGATCGCGCTGGCGGTCGGGGAGATCTTCACGCCCGGGCTGTTCTTCCTCGGGCCCGTCGCGGTCGCGGCCGTGATCGCGGGCCTCGTCTCCCTCGCCGGTGTCGGAGCGCCGGTGCAGCTCCTGGTCTTCATCGCCGGCTCGATCGGGTCGGTCGCGGTCCTGCGTCCGCTGGCGCGGCGCCACATTCGCCTCCCGCCCGAGCTGCGAACCGGAACTGACGCGCTCGTCGGCGTGACGGCGATCGTGCTGCGGCAGGTCGATCGTGACGGCGGGCTCGTCAGGATCGGCGGCGAGGAATGGTCGGCGAGGGCCTACCTCGAAGACCAGGTGATCGAGGCGGGCAAGCGCGTCGAGGTCGTCAAGATCGAGGGCGCAACCGCGCTCGTCTACGAGTAAGGAGAGCTCATGATTCTGCTCATCGTTCTGCTCGCCGCCGCCGCGGTCGTGCTCGTCACGCTCGCCCGGACGATCAGGATCATCCCGCAGGCGCGGGCCGGCGTCGTCGAGCGCCTCGGCCGCTACAGCCGCACGCTCACGCCGGGGCTGACGATCGTGGTGCCGTTCATCGACCGCGTCCGACCGCTGCTCGACCTGCGCGAGCAGGTCGTCTCGTTCGAGCCGCAGCCGGTGATCACGGAGGACAACCTCGTCGTCAACATCGACACGGTCATCTACTTCCAGCTGACGGACGCGCGCGCCGCGACGTACGAGATCGCCGACTACATCAACGCGATCGACCTGCTCACGGTGACGACGCTGCGGAACCTGATCGGGGGGATGACGCTGGAGCAGACGCTGACCTCGCGCGACTCGATCAACGACCAGCTCCGCGGCGCGCTCGACGAGGCGACCGGCAAGTGGGGGATCCGCATCCACCGCGTCGAGCTGAAGGCGGTCGATCCGCCGGCGTCGATCAAGGACACGATGGAGAAGCAGATGCGCGCCGACCGCGAGAAGCGCGCGGCGATTCTCCAGGCCGAGGGGATCAAGCAGGCGCAGATCCTCACCGCCGAGGGCGAGAAGCAGGCGGCGATCCTGAAGGCGGAGGGGCAGAAGCAGGCGGCGATCCTCCAGGCCCAGGGCCAGTCGGAGGCGATCGGCACCGTCTTCAAGGCGATCCACGAGGGCGACCCCGACCCCAAGCTCCTCGCCTACCAGTACCTGCAGATGCTCCCGCAGCTCGCGCAGGGGGAATCGAACAAGATGTGGATCATCCCGAGCGAGCTGACGCAGGCGCTCGGGCGGCTCGCTCCGGGGGCGGACAAGCCCGAGTAGTGTTCAAGGAGGCGGCTCGGCTGCCGATGAATCGACTACTTGCGTCCCAAGCGCCTGCTCAACGCCGCCGGAATCCTGCTCGCCCTCGGCGTCTCGCTCCTCGTCGCCCGACACTTCCTCAGATCGGGCTGGCCCCTTCACGGCGCGAACCTCTGGCTCGTCGCGCTCGCCGCGCTGATCCTGCTGGCGGCGTACGCGTTCAAGGCCTGGGGCTGGCAGCGCCTCTTCCATCAGGAGTCGCGGCCGGGCGTGCTCACGCTCGCCGCGGCGGGCGGCGCGGCGTCGGTCGGCGGCATCGCGCTGCCGGGGCGCTGTGACGAGCTGATCCGGATCGCGGTCGTCCGCCGCGGCCCGGGCCGGCGGGCGAGCCTCGGCGCAGTCGTCCTCTCCCTGTTCGTGCTCGGCCTGATCGACAGCGCCGCGCTGGCTCCGCTCGCGACCGTCGCGGCCGCGCTCACGACCGCCTCCGGGCTCGTCAGGATCGCGCTGATCGTGGTCGCGGTCGCCGGCATCGGCGCAACGCTCGTCGTGCTCGGTCTCCCCCGGCTGTCGCGGCTCCGCTTCCTCTCGCGCTTCCAGGTCGTCGACTGGGTCGCGGAGCACGCGACCGGACCGCGGGAGGCGTCGAAGGCGTGGGCGCTCGTCTCCGCCTCCTGGGCGCTGCGGTCGATCGCCGTGTTCGTGCTGCTCGCGGCGCTCGGGATGGGCAACTCGTTCGCGCTCGCGCTCGCGTTCCTCTGCGCGTCGTCGGCGTCGGCGGTGCTCCCGGTCGCCCCTGCGGGCGCGGCGACCCAGGCCGGCGCGGGCGCGGCGATCCTCGTCGCCTCGGGGGTGCACGGCGAGCAGGCGATCGCGTTCGCCGTGTCGGCGCAGGCCCTGCTGATGGCCGTCGGCGCGGTGTACGTGCTCGCGATGGGCGCGGCGCATGCGGGCGCCCGGTTGCGCCCGGCGTTCCGCTAG
>DAISLG010000253.1:0-2815 GCA_036820565.1 Gaiellaceae bacterium
CCGAGACGGTCGTAGGCAGGCAGCGTCAGGAACTCGACGAACTCGTCGGCGACCGCGACGTACTCGAACAGCTCCTTGGCCTCGTCGGAGGCCTCGACCTTCGCGATCTCGTCCCGCACGCGGTCGGCGGTGAAGCGTCCGCCCTGGATCCACGTCCACACCTGTGCACGCGAGATCTCGGCGGTGGCGGCATCCTCCATCAGATTGTCGATCGCGGCCGCGCCGACGCCGCGCAGCCACGAGTCGACGTAGCGGACGCCGACGGAGACGTTCGTTCGCAGCCCCTCGTCCGTGACGGTCGCGCCCGGGATCTCGAAGTCGACGAGCTGGCCGGGCGAGACGGAGACGTCGTCGCGCAGCCGGTCGACCTGGTTCGGGCGGTCGCCGAGCACGCGGTCGAAGACCTCCAGCGCGACCGGGACGAGGTCCGGGTGCGCGACCCAGGTGCCGTCGAAGCCGTCGCGCGCCTCGCGCTCCTTGTCCTCGCGCACCTTCTCGATCGCGACGCGGTTCACCTCGGGGTCGCGCCGCGACGGGATGAAGGCCGCCATGCCACCGATCGCGTGCGCGCCGCGGCGGTGGCAGGTCCGCACGAGCAGCTCGGTGTAGGAGCGCATGAACGGCACCGTCATCGTCACCTGCGCGCGGTCCGGCAGGCTGGCGCCGAGCTTCTTGATCGCGCTGAAGATGTAGTCCCAGCGGCCCGCGTTGAGGCCGACGGAGCGGTCGCGCAGCTCCCACAGGATCTCGTCCATCTCGAACGAGGCGAGGATCGTCTCGATCAGGACGGTGGCCCGGATCGACGCCTTCGGCAGGTCGAGCCACTCCTCGGCGAGCTCGAACGCCCGGTTCCAGAGCCGCGCCTCGAGGTGGCTCTCGAGCTTCGGCAGATAGAAGTACGGGCCTGTTCCCCGGTCGAGCTGCTCGCGGGCGTTGTGGAAGACCGCGAGGCCGAAGTCGAACAGGCTCGCCGACGCGGGCGCGCCGCCGACCTCGAAGTGGCGCTCGACGAGGTGCCAGCCGCGCGGGCGGACGAGCAGCGTCGCGATCTCGTCGTTCAGGCGGTACTGCTTCTCGCCGGTGTCGAGCTCGATCGTGCGGCGGACGGCGTCGCGGAGGTTCCGCTGGCCGTCGACGACGTTCTCCCACGTCGGCGAGTTCGCGTCCTCGAAGTCGGCCATGAACACCTTCGCGCCGGAGTTCAATGCGTTGATCATCATCTTCCGCTCGACCGGGCCGGTGATCTCGACGCGGCGGTCCTCGAGGTCGGCCGGCGGCGGGGCGACGCGCCAGTCGCCTTCGTGCTCCAGGATCCGATCCGGCCGGCCCCGCTCGCGCCGGGCCTCGAGCAGCCGCTCGCGCTCGGGGCCGAGCTCGCGCTGGAGCCGCTCGACGAAGGAGCGGGCCTCGGAGGAGAGGACGTCGGCGCTCACGTGTAGTAGCGGAACACGAGCTGCGCGACGCAGACCGGCTTGTCGCCGCCGTCGCGCTCGACGGTGGCGGTCATCGTCGCCTGGCCGCCCCAGTCGTGCTCCTCGACCTCGTCCACCCGGAAGCTCGCCCGCACGCGCGAGCCGACGGGCACGGGCGCCGGGAAGCGGACGCGGTTGAGCCCGTAGTTGATCCCCATCCCACCCTGCCTCGGCACGACCTCGAAGGAGGCGGAGGGGAGCAACGAGAGCGTCAGGTAGCCGTGCGCGATCGTGGTGCCGAACGGGCCCTCGGCCGCACGCGCCGGGTCGACGTGGATCCACTGGTGGTCGCCGGTCGCCTCCGCGAACGCGTCGATCTTCTCCTGCGGGATCTCGATCCAGGAGGAAGGGCCGTATTCGTCGCCGGGCTTCATGCCGGCCCCCAGCGTACGACGCTCGCGGCCCACGTGTAGCCCGTACCGGCGGCGAGCAGCAGGACGAGGTCGCCGTCCGCCAGCTCGCCCGCGCGAGCCGAGCGCCTCGTGCATCGAGCGCTTCATGTGGATGCCGCAGAGGTAGTCGACAGCGGCGGTCGTTGCACCGGAGCGTTCGAGCGCGCCCTCTGCCGCGGCGAGGAAGTTCCGGGCGCCGCGGGGTAGGACGACGCTGCTAGGCGGATTCTTCGGCGAGCTCTTCGGGTGCCTCGTCGGAGCCCTCGGCGCTCGTCACGAGCGTCGGCTTGAGACCCTTCGAGATCGTCTCCTTCGTGATCACGCACTTGGAGACGTCCTTGCGCGACGGCAGCTCGAACATCACGTCGAGCAGCGCGTTCTCGATGATCGAGCGGAGGCCGCGGGCGCCCGTCTCGCGCTCGAGCGCCTTCTGCGCGATCTCGGTCAGCGCCTCGTCGGTGAAGACGAGCTCGATCGAGTCGTAGCCGAAGAAGCGCTGGTACTGGCGGACGAGCGCGTTCTTCGGCTCCGTCAGGATCTGGACGAGGTCGTCGCGCAGGAGCTGGTGCACCGCCGAGATCACCGGCAGCCGGCCGATGAACTCGGGGATCAGCCCGAAGTTGAGCAGGTCCTCCGGCATCACGTCGGTGAGGATGTCCGACGCCTCGACCGAGTGCTTCGAGCGCACCTCGGAGCCGAAGCCGACCGCGTTCTTGCCGATCCGCTTGCCGATGATCTTGTCGAGCCCGGCGAACGCGCCGCCGCAGATGAAGAGGATGTTCGTCGTGTCGATCGAGAGGAACTCCTGGTGCGGATGCTTGCGCCCACCCTGCGGCGGCACCGACGCGACCGTCCCCTCGAGGATCTTCAGCAGCGCCTGCTGGACGCCCTCGCCCGAGACGTCGCGCGTGATCGACGGGTTGTCCGCCTTGCGCGCGATCTTGTCGACCT
>DAISLG010000254.1:0-2803 GCA_036820565.1 Gaiellaceae bacterium
ACACGACCCTCGGCACGCAGATGAAGTCGGTCGGCGAGGCGATGGGGATCGGGCGGACCTTCACCGAGGCGTTCCTGAAGGCGTACCGCTCGCGCGAGCTCGACGACTCCTCCGCGGCGCCGTGGGAGACCGTTCCGGACGGCGTCCACCCGTGGTTCGTCCGCGAGCTCGACGGCGTCCAGCACGAGCTCGACGCCCTGCGCGACCTCGCGGCGGTCGACTGGCTTCGCCTCAAGCGGATCGGCCTCTCCGACGCGGCGATCGCCGCCCGCTGCGGCGTCTCCGAGACCGAGGCCCGCGAGGCGCGGCTCGCGGCGGGCGTGAGCGCCGTCTTCCGCCGCGTCGACTCGTGTGCGGGCGAGGTCGCGGCCAACTCGAACTACTACTACTCGACCTGGGGCGAGGCCGACGAGGGCCCGCCGCCCGCGGACACGAAGAAGGTCGTGATCCTCGGCTCGGGCCCGAACCGGATCGGCCAGGGGATCGAGTTCGACTACTGCTGCGTCCACGCCGCGCAGAGCTTCCGCATGCTCGGCTACGAGGCCGTGATGGTGAACTGCAACCCCGAGACGGTGTCGACCGACTACGACACGTCCGACCGGCTCTACTTCGAGCCGCTCGGGATCGAGGAGGTGCTCGCCGTCTGCGAGCGCGAGCAGCCCGAGGGCGTCGTGATCCAGTTCGGGGGTCAGACCCCGCTCAAGCTCGCGAAGGCGCTGGAGGCGGCCGGCTACAGGATCATGGGGACGCCGTTCGAGGCGATCGACCTCGCCGAGGACCGGCAGCGCTTCGGCGCGCTCCTCGACGAGCTCGGGATCCGCTGCCCGGAGTGGGGGATCGCAGAGTCGGGGATCGAGGCGTACGGGATCGCGCACCGGATCGGCTACCCGGTGCTCGTCCGCCCGTCGTACGTGCTCGGCGGCCGGGCGATGCGCGTCTGCTACCGCCCGAACGAGGTCGTCCAGGCGTTCCACGCGAACGTGAAGGGGCCGACCCTCGTCGATCGCTTCGTCGAAAATGCGATCGAGATCGACGTGGACGCACTCTCGGACGGGGAGGACACCTACGTGGCCGCCGTGATGCAGCACGTCGAGGAGGCGGGCGTGCACTCCGGTGACTCGGCCTGCGTGCTCCCGGCGCAGTCGCTCACCCATTCGGTCACGACCGAGATCCACGACGTCGTCCGGCGGCTCGGCCGCGCCCTCGGCGTCGTCGGCCTCCTGAACGTGCAGCTCGCGGTCGCGGACGGGCAGGTGTTCGTGCTCGAAGTGAACCCGCGCGCGTCGCGGACGGTCCCGTTCGTCAGCAAGGCGACTGGCCTGGCCCTCGTCGAGCACGCGTGCCGGCTCGCGGCGGGCGCGAAGATCGGCGAGCTCGGGCTCCCGCAGGAGCGCCCGCCGGCCCAGGTGAGCGTGAAGGCCGCCGTGCTCCCGTTCGCCCGCTTCCCGGGCAGCGACCCCGTGCTCGGGCCCGAGATGCGCTCGACCGGCGAGGTGATGGCGAGCGCCGCCGACCTCCCCTCCGCCTTCGCGAAGGCCGAGCGCGCGGCAGGCCGGCCGCTGCCGACGAGCGGTACGGTCTTCCTGTCCGTCCGCGACACCGACAAGCCCGCGTCGATCCCCGTCGCCGCCGCCCTCGCCGGACTCGGCTTCAAACTCCTGGCGACGGGCGGCACACGTCGCACGCTGACCGCAGCCGGACTCGAGGTCGAGCAGGTCGGCAAGGTCGGCCGCACCGAAGAGGGCTCTACGGTTGTCGACCTCGTGCGCCGTGGCAAGTGCGACCTCGTGATCAACACACCCCAGGGCTCGGGCGCGCGCGCCGATGGCTACCGGATCCGCGAGGCCGCGCTCGGCGCCCGGATTCCGTGCATCACGACGATCGCGGGGGCCGCCGCCGCCGTTCACGCGATCGCGAACGCCCGCACCGAGGTCGCCCTCTCGCTGCAGGAGCGGATCGATGCCGAGACGCACACGGGTTAGGGCGCTCGCGAGCGAGGCCGTCGGGCCGTACACGCTGCTCCGGCTCGAGCGGGCCGACCTCGATCCCGGCGCGCCCGGGCAGTTCTTCATGGTCGAGGCTCCTGGCCGGCTGCTGCCGCGGCCGTTCAGCCTCTGCCTCGCGCCCGCAGGCGAGCTCGGCTTCCTCGTCGACCCCGTCGGCCCCGGCACGCGCGCGCTCTGCGCGGTCGCGCCCGGTGACGAGCTGACGATCTTCGGCCCGCTCGGGATCGGCTTCGACCTCACGGTCGAGCGCCCGCTGCTCGTCGGCGGCGGGATCGGGATCGCGCCGCTCCCTTACCTGTCGGAGCGCCTCGGCTCGCCGCCCGCGCTCCTCGGCTTCCGCAGCGCGTGGCACGCCGAGGCGGCCGCGCTCGTCCCGAACGCCGAGATCGTGATCGAGCCGACCTACGTGACCGAGCCCCTCACCGGGCTGGTACCGGACTCGTACAAGGTGCTGGCGTGCGGCCCGGAGCCGATGCTCGAGGCGGTTCGCCGGATCGCGCCTGACGCGCAGCTCGCCTGGGAGGCCCCGATGGCCTGCGGCTACGGCGCCTGCCACGGCTGCGCGGTCGAGCTCGACGGCGTCTGGAAGCGACTCTGTGTCGAGGGGCCGGTGCTCCGTGCTGCTTAACGCCTCCGGCTGCCTCGACGCGATCACCGCACCCGAGGTCGCGCGCTCGCTCGACGCCTTCGTGACGAAGACCGTCACGCCGGAACCGCGCGCCGGCAACCCGCCGGTGCGAATCGCCGAGACCGACCACGGGATGCTCAACTCGATCGGGCTCGCGAACCCCGGAAGG
>DAISLG010000255.1:0-2792 GCA_036820565.1 Gaiellaceae bacterium
GAAGAACGGCACCGACCCGAGGCCCGAGGACGCTTTGAAGAACATCTATGCCTGACGCCCCTGACCGCACCCCGCTCACGCCGGGCGGAGCCCGGCTCCGCGCGGCGCTCGCACCGCTGAGCGCACGTCGCTCTCCGGGGCCGTACTACCCGTACTGTCCCCTCCGGCGCCGCACACTCAGCGGCGCGTCAGGAACGCCAGGATGCCTGAGCTGAGCTACAGAGAAGCGGTCCGCGACGCCCTCTCGAGCGCGATGCGCGCCGACGAGGACGTCTTCATCATGGGCGAGGACATCGCCGAGATGGGCGGCTCGATGGGCGTCACCCAGGGGATGCTCGACGAGTTCGGCCCGGAGCGGGTGCGCAACACGCCGATCTCCGAGATGGCGATCGTCGGCGCCGGGATCGGCGCGGCGATGCAGGGGATGCGGCCCGTCGTCGAGATCATGTACGAGGACTTCCTGACGCTCTCGCTCGAGCAGATCGTCAACCAGGCGGCGAAGCACCGCTACATGTCGGGCGGCCAGGTCAAGGTGCCGCTGACCGTGCGTACGCAGGGCGGCGCGGGGTGGAGCCCCGGCGCGCAGCACGCGCAGCAGCTCGAGGCGTGGCTCTGCCACATCCCGGGCCTGAAGGTCGTCTTCGCGTCGACCCCCGGCGACGCGCGCGGCCTGCTCTGGAGCTCGATCTACGAGGACAATCCCGTCGTCTTCTTCGAGCACCGCACGCTCTACGGCCTCAAGGAGGACCTTCCTGAGGAGATCGAGCCGATCCCGCTCGGCCAGGCGCGTGTGCACCGCGAGGGCGAGGACGTGACCGTGATCGCGACCGGCCGGCTCGTCCACGAGGCGCTCGCCGCGGCCGTCGAGGCCGAGCAGGAGGGCGTCTCGGTCGAGGTCGTCGACCCGCGGACCCTCCAGCCGCTCGACGAGCAGACGCTCGTCGACTCGGTCAAGAAGACGAACCGCGCCGTCGTCGCGCACGAGGCCGTGACGCGGATGGGCTTCGGCGCCGAGGTGGCCGCCGTCCTCCAGTACCAGGCCTTCGACTGGCTCGACGCGCCGGTCGAGCGCGTCGGCGCGAGGTTCACGCCGATCCCGTTCGCGCCGGTGATGGAGGAGTTCGTGATCCCGCACGCCGAGGACGTGCTCGCGGCGATCTACAGGACGGTCGGCCGTGGCCAATGAGGTGAAGCTTCCGCGCCTGGGCCAGGGAATGGAGTCCGGCACGATCGTGAAGTGGCTGAAGGCCGAGGGCGACGCCGTGAAGAAGGGCGAGCCGCTCTACGAGCTCGACACCGACAAGGTGACGCAGGAGGTCGAGGCCGAGGCGACCGGCGTCCTGCTCAAGATCGCGGTCGAGAGCGGCGAGGTCGCCGTCGGCAGGACGATCGCCGTGATCGGCGAGCAGGGAGAGGACGTTCCTGCCGTCGAGGTCGACGACGAGCCGCAGGAGGAAGGCTCGCCGGGGCCGGCGCGCGAGGCCGAGCGCGAGGAGGGCCGCGAGGCCTCCCCCGACCCCCAGGCGCCCGAGCAGCCGCCGAGCCGGAACGGCGGCCGCGTGAAGGCGTCGCCGCTCGCCCGGCGGATCGCGCGCGAGCGCGGGATCGAGCTCGGCGGGATCGCCGGCACCGGCCCCGAGGGCCGCGTCGTCGCCGAGGACGTCGAGAAGGCCGCCGTCGGCGCACCCGCTCCCGTCGCGGTGCCCGTGGCAGGCGGCGAGGTCGAGACGCGCCCGCTCTCGAGCGTCCGCAAGACGATCGCGCGCCGCCTGACCGCCGCCTGGGAGGCGCCCGCGTTCCAGATCACGATGTCGGCGGACATGACCCGCGCGGAGGAGCTCGTCGCGGCGCACCGCGAGCGCCATCCCGAGGTCAAGGCGACCCAGACCGACCTGCTGACGAAGGTCTCCGCCGCCGCCCTCATGCGCCACCGCGACGTCAACGTCCAGTTCACCGGGGACGCGCTCCAGCTCTTCCCGAGCGCGAACGTCGGGATCGCGGTCGCCGCGCCGAACGGGCTCGTCGTCCCCGTCGTCCCCGCGTGCGAGGCCCGCTCGATCGCCGAGATCGCGGCCGCGCGCGCCGACGTCGTCGGCCGTGCCCGCGACGGGAAGCTGACCCAGGCCGATCTCGAGGGCGGCACCTTCACGATCTCGAACCTCGGCATGTTCGGCGTCGAGCAGTTCATCGCCGTGCTCAACCCGCCGCAGGCCGCGATCCTCGCGGTCGGCGCGATCGAGGAGCGCGTCGTCGCCGAGGAGGGCGAGCTCGCGATCCGGCCGATGATGACGATGACGCTCACCTGCGACCATCGCGCGATCGACGGCGCCGTCGCGGCCGACTTCCTCCGCACGGTCAAGGCGTTCCTCGAGGAGCCCGGGCTGGCCCTCTGATGCGCGTCTGGTACCAGGTCACCGACCTCGACCGGGGACGCTCCTTCTACAAGGACACACTCGGCTTCGACGAGACCTACTTCGACGAGGAGGGCAAGTGGGCGAAGCTCGAGCGCGGCGAGATGGCGATCGCGCTGGCCGAGGGCGAGCCCGAGGAGGGCGGCGTCGCGACGATCGACGTCGACGACGTGAAGGCCGAGGCCGACCGGCTCCGCGGTGCGGGCGTCAATGTCGGCGTCGTGGTCGAGATCCACGGCCAGATGCGCCTGCTGGACGTGTTCGACCCGGACGGCAATCGAATCCAGCTGACCCAGCCGCTCTCGGAATGATCCGCAAGGGCGGGCACCACGACCTTCCCTTCCTCCGCAGCATGGTCAACCACGCCTACAACTGGCGCGT
>DAISLG010000256.1:0-2773 GCA_036820565.1 Gaiellaceae bacterium
TCGTCGGGATCTGCGCCTTGTTCGTCCAGTAGTCGAGCTGCATCTTCGAGATGCCCGCGATCTGGCACACCTGGCCGAGATAGAGCTCGATCTTGTCGAGGTGCTCCGACATGTCGATCGGCTCGAGAAAGTCCAACTGATTACTGAAAGCCATGCCCTCACTCTTTTCTTGCTCGGAACCCAACCCCTTGATTTGCAAGTTATAGCGCTGTTGGTCGTTCTTGGGAAGGGATTCCGGCAGAAACATCGAGGGACGACGGCAGGAATGTGGCGAAAGCTTACGCCTGCGGCGGAGCTGGCGACTCGGCCGACTCCGGCGGCAGCGCGTCCACGTCGGTGTCCTCCTCGGCCGGCTCGACCACCGGTGCGAGGCTCGAGACGAGCTCGTCGCCGCGGAGCCGCATCACGATCACGCCCTGGGTCGCCCGGCCGGCGCGCCGGATCCCTTCGACCGGCATCTTGATCATCGTGCCGCCGGTCGAGATCAGCATCACCTGGTAGCCGTCGCGAACGACGCGCGCACCGACGAGCTCGCCCTTCGCCTCGGTGAGCTTGACCGTCTTGACCCCGAGGCCGCCGCGTCCGGTCAGCCGGTACTCGCCGATCCGGGTGCGCTTGCCCCAGCCGTTCGCGGTGACGACGAGCAGGTCGGCGTCGTCGGTCGCGATATTGATCTCGATCACCTCGTCGCCGGCGCGGAGCCTCATCCCCTTGACGCCCTCGGTCGAGCGGCCCGTCGGGCGGACGGCGCTCTCGTGGAAGCGCACCGCCTGGCCCTTGCGCGAGACCATCAGGACGTCGTTGTCGCCCGACGAGTGGCGCACACCGACGAGCTCGTCGCCGTCGCGCAGCTTGATCGCGATGATCCCGTCGGCCTTCAGCGGGGTGTTGTAGTCGGCGAAGCGCGACTTCTTGACGACGCCCTTCTTCGTGCCGAAGACGAGGTACTCGGCGTCTTTGAAGTCGCGCGTCTGGATCACCGCGCGCACCTGCTCGTCCTGGCGGAAGGGCAGCAGGTTGACGATCGCGCGTCCCTTCGACTGGCGCGAGCCGAGTGGCAGCTCGTGCACCTTGAGCCGGTAGACCTTGCCGACGGAGGTGAAGAAGAGGATGTAGTCGTGGGTCGAGGCGACGAAGAGGTGCTCGATGTAGTCGTCGTCCTTCAGGTCCATGCCCATCACCCCGATGCCGCCGCGGCGCTGCTCGCGGTACGCCGTCACGGGCAGGCGCTTGATGTAGCCGGACCGCGTGATCGCGATCACCATGTCCTCCTCGGCGATCATGTCCTCGAGTGAGAGCTCGTCCTCGGCGGCGACGATCTCGGTGCGCCGGTCGTCGGAGCGCCCGTAGATCGTCTTGATCTCGAGCAGCTCCTCCTTGATCAGGCCGTCGATCCGCGCGCGCTCGCCGAGGATCGCGCGCAGCTCGCCGATCCGCTCCTGGAGGTCGGCATGCTCGTCCTCGATCTCCTTCCGCGCAAGCCCGGTGAGGCGCGCGAGCCGCAGGTCGAGGATCGCCTGCGCCTGGATCTCGGACAGCGAGAACTGCTCCTGGAGGCCGGTGCGGGCGGCGTCCGTGTCGGCGGCGGCGCGGATCAGCTTGATCACCGCGTCGAGGTTGTCGAGCGCGATCAGGTAGCCCTGCAGGACGTGCGCGCGCTCTTCGGCCTTGCGCAGCTCGTACTTCGAGCGCCGTGTCACGACCTCGCGCTGGAAGTCGAGGTAGTGGCGGACGAGCTCGAGCAGGCTGAGCGTCTTCGGGACGCCACCGACGAGCGCGACGGCGTTGTAGCCGAACGAGCTCTGGAGCGGCGTGTGCTTGAACAGCTTGTTCAGGGCGACCTGGGGGACGGCCTCGCGCTTCAGCTCGATGTAGATCCGCATGCCGTCCTTGTCCGAGTGGTCGGCGAGCGCGTCGTCGCTCATCGGGATCTCGGTCAGCACCTTGCTCTCGACGAGTTCCGCGATCTTCTCGATCACGCCGCCCTCGCCGCCCTTCTTCACGCCGTAGGGGAGCTCGGTGACGATGATCGCGTTCTTGCCACCGCGCAGCTCCTCGATGTGGGCGCGCGCGCGCATGACGACGCGGCCGCGGCCGGAGCGGTAGGCGTCGCGGATCCCCGAGCGGCCGACGATGAAGCCGCCGGTCGGGAAGTCGGGGCCCTTGATGTGCTTCGCCAGCCCGTCGACGTCGATGTCGGGCTTCTCGATCATCGCGACGACGCCGTCGATCACCTCGCCGAGGTTGTGCGGCGGGATGTTCGTCGCCATCCCGACCGCGATCCCGGAGGAGCCGTTGACGAGCAGGTTCGGGAAGCGCGACGGGATCACGGTCGGCTCGCGGCGCGACTCGTCGTAGTTGGGCTTGAAGTCGACGGTGTCGGCGTCGATCTCGCGGAGCATCTCGGTGGCGAGCCGCGTCAGCCGGCACTCGGTGTAGCGCATCGCCGCGGCGGGATCGCCGTCGAGCGACCCGAAGTTGCCCTGACCGTCGACGAGCGGGTAGCGCAGCGAGAACGACTGCGCCATCCGCACGAGCGTGTCGTAGATCGCCGAGTCGCCGTGCGGATGGTAGTTGCCCATCACCGCGCCGACGACGTTGGCCGACTTCTTGTACGGCCGGTTCGGCTGGAGCCCGTTCTCGTGCATCCCGTAGAGGACGCGGCGGTGCACCGGCTTGAGCCCGTCGCGGACGTCGGGGAGCGCCCGGCTGACGATCACGTGCATCGCGTAGCCGAGGAAGCTCGTGCGCATCTCCTGCTCGAGCTCGCGGC
>DAISLG010000257.1:0-2754 GCA_036820565.1 Gaiellaceae bacterium
GCGGGAAGTCCACCTTCCACGGGCCGGGCCAGCTCGTCTGCTACCCGATCCTCGATCTGACCCGGCACGGACAGGACGTGAGGAAGTACTGCCGCGACCTCGAGGAGGCGCTGATCCGCACGCTTGCGTCGCTCGGGCTCGACGCGACCCGGATCGAGGGTCTCACCGGGATCTGGGTGGAGCGGCCGCCGCGCAAGATCGCCAGCATCGGCATCCACATCTCGAAGTGGGTGACGACGCACGGCTACGCGCTCAACGTCGACCTCGACCCCGCTCCGTTCACGGAGTGGATCACGGCCTGCGGACTCGAGGACGCCGCGTTCACGACGGTCGCGCGCGAGCTCGGCCGGCCGGTCTCGGTCGGCGAGGTGCGGCCGCACGCGGCCGCCGCCTTCGCCAAGGTCTTCGGGCTCGAGCTCGAGGAGAGCGCCGAGTCGGTGCTGGCCGCGCGCTAGGAGGTTTTCGGCGGGCGCAGCCCGTCGAGCACGACGCCGACGTAGAGCCTCCACTGGTCGGGAGGAGCGGCCTTGACGGCGCCCCCGATCAGCGCCGGCACGTCCGCTGCGCACACGTCGCGGCGAAGCGCGCCTGCCTTCTGAGCGCGGCTCACGAGCTGCGCGATCGTGGCCGCGAGCTCACCGGTGTCCGCTCGGGCGTCGCAGCGGTCGACGCAGTCGTAGAGGCCCCGGTCTCGCGCGTGCAGCTCCGCCCCGCGCCAGATGAAGTCCGTGAAGGCGGCGGGATCGTCCGATGCGAGCGCCGCCCGCGCCAGGTCGAGCACCTCGCGGATCCTCTCCTCGACGACCGCCTCGATCAGCGCACCCTTCGTTGGAAAGCGGCGGAACACGGTCGCGTGCCCGACGCCGGCGCGGCGAGCGATCTCGTCGACGCTGACGTCGGGTCCGTACTCCGAGAACGCCTCCGCCGCCGCGTCCAGCACGCGCGAGAGGTTCCGCTGCGCATCGGCGCGGAGCGCCGTCACGCCGCCATCGCGGGCGTCGTCTGAGCCTCCGCCTCGATCCGCGCGACATGGTGGGGGCGCAGCATCGCGAGCATGACGACGAGGCCGCCGAGCAGGAACGCCGCGCCGCCCCCGAACGCCCAGTGGAACCCGGTGACGAGCGCGTGGGCGTTGCGCCCGCCTCCGGCCGCGGCGGTCTTGCTCGCAGCGATCGTCGAGAGGATGGCAAGGCCGAGCGCGCCGCCGATCTGCTGGGCCGTGTTGAAGAGCCCCGATGCGAGCCCCTGGTCGGAGTTCTCCAGACCCGTCGTCGCTACGAGCGTCAGCGGCATGAAGACCGCACCCATCCCGAGCGAGGCCAGGAGCAGCGCGGGGAGCACGTTCCCCGCGTAGCTCCCGTGCACCGGAAGCTGCGTCAGGAGCAGCATCCCGCTCGCGGTCAGCACCATGCCGAGCGCCGCGACCGGCCGGACGCCGACCCGCGGCGCGAACTGCGACGCGAGCCCGGCCGACACCATGATCCCGGCCGTGAACGGCAGGAACGCGAGTCCCGCCTTCAGCGGCCCGTAGCCCAGCACCCGCTGGATGTAGAGCGTGTTGAAGAAGAACATCGCGAACATCCCCGAGGCCGCGAGGAACATCACGACGTTCGCGGTCAGGAGCGAGCGGATGCGGAAGATCGAAAGCCGGACGAGCGGCGCCTTCGAGCGCTGCTCGATCACGACGAAGGAGCCGAGCAAAGAGATCGCGAGCGCGAAGAAGCCGATCGTCGTCGTCGAGGTCCAGCCGTCGGTCTCGGCCTTGACGATCGCGTAGACGAGCGACATCAGGCCGCCGGTGGCCGTGACGGCGCCGGCGACGTCGAACGCGCGAGCCGCCTCGGCATCTCTCGACTCGGGGATCAGGCGCAGCGAGAGCACGAATCCGACGATCCCGACGGGCACGTTGACGAAGAAGATCCACGGCCACGAGAACGCCTGCGTGAGCACGCCGCCGAGGATCAGCCCGACCGCGGAGCCGCCGATCGCGATCGCAGCCCACACGCCGAGCGCCCGGGAGCGCTCCTTGCCCTCCGCGAACGTCGTGCTGATGATCGAGAGCGCCGCCGGCGAGATGAGCGCAGCACCGAGCCCCTGGAACGCGCGCGAGGCGATCAGCATCCCCGAGTTGACGGCGAGCCCGTCAATGAGCGACGCCGACGTGAAGATGACGAGGCCGACGAGGAACAGGCGCTTCCGCCCGATCAGGTCACCGGCGCGCCCTCCGAGCAGCAGGAACCCGCCGAAGACGAGGGTGTAGGCGTTCACGATCCACTGGAGGTTGGCCTCGCTCAGGTCGAGGTCGGTCTGGATCGAGGGCAGGGCGACGTTCACGATCGTCGCGTCCAGGATCACCATGAACTGCGCGAGGCAGATCAGGACGAGGACGACCCAGGGGTTGGTGCTGTGGCGCATGGTTCTCCGTTCGGGAAGTGGACGGGGCAGTCCGGTTACGCTAACAGACGAGGGCTACTGCTCGTATCCCTCCACGAGCAGCATCTGCAAGCGCGCGGCGCCGGCGCGAACAGCGCGTGCCTCGCGGTAGTCCTCGGACTCGTACCATTCTCTGGCCTGCTCGACCGACGGAAACTCGATCACGACGAGCCGCTCCGGGTTCCAGTCCCCCTCGAGCCGCTCGAAGCGGCCGCCGCGAACGAGGAACCGTCCGCCGTGGCGCTCGACGCTCGGCCCCGACAGCTCCCGGTATCGCGCCATGCACTCGTGATCGCTGGTCTCCAGCTCGACGACGACGTA
>DAISLG010000258.1:0-2688 GCA_036820565.1 Gaiellaceae bacterium
CGGGAGCGTCGAGGTCGTCATTGATGTGTTTGCAACGAGTGACCCGGCGGTACATTGAACCCCGCGTGACCGTTGACATCGACACCCTCTTGCTCGGCGAGGACCTGCGGCAGCTGATCGAAGCGGCGGAGCAGCACGGTTCGCTGCGGCAGAGCGAGCTCAACGACGTGCTCGAGCCGCTCGAGCTCGACCCGATCGAGACGGACGCCGTCTACCGGGAGCTCGAGACACGCGCGGTCGACATCGTCAACGACGTCGCCGACGACGACCCGGCCGAGACACCGCCGCCGCCGCCCGTTCCGGCCGCTGCGCTGTCGTACGAGACGACCACCGACGCGCTCCAGCTGTTCCTGCGCGAGACCGGCCGGCACGCGCTGCTGACCGCCGCGCAGGAGGTCGAGCTCGCGAAGAAGATCGAGCGCGGCTGCGACGCGTCGAAGCAGCGGATGATCCAGTCGAACCTCCGCCTCGTCGTCTCGATCGCGAAGAACTACCGCAATCAGGGGCTGCCCTTCCTCGACCTGATCCAGGAAGGCACGCTCGGGCTGATCCGCGCGGTCGAGAAGTTCGACTGGCGCCGCGGGTACAAGTTCTCGACCTACGCGACGTGGTGGATCCGCCAGGCCGTCGCGCGGGCGCTCGCCGACAAGGCGCGGACGATCCGGATGCCCGTGCACATCGTCGAGCGGATGCAGAAGATGCACCGCGCCGAGCGGCTGCTCTGGACGCAGCTCGGGCGCGAGCCGACGCTCGAGGAGATCGCCGAGGAGGCATCGCTGCCGCTCCAGCAGGCGCAGGATGTCAAGGCGGCGGCGCGGGCCTCGGCGAGCCTCGACCAGCCGGTCGGCGAGTACGACGACGCGACGCTGGGCGACTTCGTCGCGGGCGACGAGCCCCTCCCCGACGAGCTCGTCGAGGAGTCGCTGCGCAGCGAGGCGCTCGCCCAGGCGCTGGCGTCGCTCGGAGAGCGGGAGCGCACGGTTCTCGTCCTGCGCTACGGCCTGACGGACGCCGAGCCGAAGACGCTCGAGGAGATCGGGCGCCGGCTCGGCCTCACCCGCGAGCGCGTGCGCCAGATCGAGGTCGAGGCGCTCAGGCGCCTGGCGTCGCTGCACGAGATGGAATCGGTTTCGCACTAGCGAGGCCGAGCGCGGTCCCGTCGAACAGCGCCCGCGCGTTCTCCCCCAGTCTCGTCTTCGCCAGCTCGTAGGCTTCGTCGAGGCGCGCCGGCCGCGCCTGCCGGTGCCCGTCCGACGCGACGATCGTGGCGACACCCTCCCCGATGAGCTCCCACCCCAGCGCGGCCGAGCGCGGGCCGTGCCGGCCGAGCAGGCTCGTCGTATTCACCTGGAGCAGCCATCCCCGGCCGGCGATCTCGCCGGCGAGCGCCGGCTCCGCGAGCACGGACTCGGTCCGCTCCGGGTGCGCGGCGACCGGTCGTAGCCCCGCCGCCTCGAGCGCCTCGCCGACGCGCCAGAAGAGCCCGAGCGGCCCGTCGAACGGGACCTCGAGCAGCGCACAGCCCGTTCCCTCGAGCTCGTAGCGGCGGAGATCCTCGTCGAGCAGGTGCTCGGACGGCGTCAGCTCGAACCCGAGCCGCAGCTCGAGGCCGACGGTGGCGCGGAGCTCGGCGAGCGAGGCGCGGATCTGCGCCTCGCGCTCCCCGGTCAGATGGAGGTGCGGGAAGACGTGCGGCGTCGCGAAGAGGAGGCGCGTGCCGGCGCGGGCGGCGTCGTCGCAGAGGAACGCTCCTTCGGCCACGCTTGCGGCGCCGTCGTCGCCGGACGGGCAGACGTGGCTGTGGCAGTCGACGAAGGCGCGCCCCGGCACGCTCCCACCGTAGCTATTCGGCGCGGAGGTACAGCTGGAGGCCCGGCGCGACCGTGCGGAGCTCACGCAGGGCGCGCGTCTCGAGCTGGCGCACGCGCTCGCGCGTGATTCCGAGGCCGAAGCCGACCTCCTCGAGCGTCTGGGGCGCCTGCCCGTCGAGGCCGAAACGCGCGGCGAGCACGTGGCGCATCCTCGGGTTGAGCCGCAGGAGCGCCTGCGCGAGCTCGGCCGAGCGAAGGCGGTTGGCGGTCGTGCCCTCCGGCTGCTCGGCCTTCTCGTCTTCGATCATGTCGCCGTACATGCTCTCGCCGTCGCCGACCGGTGTCTCGAGGCTGACCGGGTCCTCGACCAGCTCGAGCAGCTCCTGGACGCGCGCCTCGGGGAAGCCGCTCTCCTTGGCGACCTCGACGGCCGTCGGGTCACGGTTCAGCTTCTGGGTGAGCACCCGGCGCGAGCGCATCACGCGGCGCACCTGCTCGGCGACGTGGACGGGCAGGCGGATCGTCCGTCCCTGGTCGGCGAGCGCGCGGGTGACCGACTGGCGGATCCACCACGTCGCGTACGTCGAAAGCTTGTAGCCCATCTTGTAGTCGAACTTCTCGACCGCGCGGATCAGGCCGAGGTTGCCCTCCTGGATCAGGTCGAGCAGCGGGACGCCGGCCTTCGTGTAGTTGCGCGTGATCGACATCACGAGGCGCAGGTTCGACTCGATCAGCTTGCGCTTCGCCCACTCGTCGCCCTCGTCCTTGCGGCGCGCGAGCTCGCGCTCCTCGACAACCGTGAGCAGGCGCCCGTCGCCGATCTGGCGGACGTAGAGCTTGAGTGGATCCTGCGTCGCGACCGCGGCGGGGTCGGCCG
>DAISLG010000259.1:0-2676 GCA_036820565.1 Gaiellaceae bacterium
CGTCTCGACGCGGTCGACGGCGTCGAGCGCCTGCCCTACACGCTGCGCGTCCTGCTCGAGAACGTGCTCCGGACCGGGGACGACGACGACGTCGCCGCGGTTGCCGGCTGGGTCGCGGCCGGGGAGCCGGGCCGCGAGATCTCCTTCTCCCCCGCGCGCGTGCTGCTGCAGGACTTCACCGGGGTGCCCGCGGTCGTTGACCTCGCGGCGATGCGGAACGCAATGGCCGCTCTCGGCGGCGATGCGAAGAGGATCAACCCGCTCATCCCGGCCGAGCTCGTGATCGACCACTCGGTGCAGGTCGACGAGTTCGGATCGCGATTCGCCTTCCAGCGCAACGTCGAGCTCGAGTTCCAGCGGAACCGCGAACGCTACGCGTTCCTGCGCTGGGGCCAGACGGCGTTCCGCGACTTCAAGGTCGTCCCGCCCGGCACCGGCATCGTCCACCAGGTCAACCTCGAGTACCTCGCGCGCGTCGTCGAGTCGCGCGACGGGCGTGCCTTCCCGGACACGCTCGTCGGCACGGACTCGCACACGACGATGGTGAACGGGCTCGGCGTGCTCGGCTGGGGCGTCGGCGGGATCGAGGCGGAGGCCGCGATGCTCGGCGAGCCGCTCTCGATGCTCGTGCCGCAGGTCGTCGGCTTCCGGCTGACCGGTTCGCTGCCCGAGGGCGCGACGGCAACGGACCTCGTCCTGACGGTGACCGAGCTGCTCCGCAACATCGGCGTCGTCGGCAAGTTCGTCGAGTACTTCGGCCACGGGCTCGCGTCGCTGCCGCTCGCCGACCGCGCGACGATCGGGAACATGGCGCCAGAGTACGGCGCGACGTGCGGCTACTTTCCGGTCGACGACGAGACGCTGCGCTACCTGCGGCTGACGGCCCGCGACCCGGAGCGGATCGCGCTCGTCGAGGCCTACTGCAAGGAGAACCTGCTCTGGCACGACCCGGAGCACCAGCCCGAGTACACGGAGGTCGTCGAGCTCGATCTCGGCACGGTCGTGCCGTCGATCGCCGGGCCGCGCCGCCCGCAGGATCGCGTGCGGCTGAGCGAGGCGAAGCAGTCGTTCCTCGAGGCGCTCGGCACCTTCGGGATCGACTACACCAGCGGCACCTCGGAGAAGGCCGTTGCCGATACGTTCCCGGCGAGCGACCCGACGGTCGAGCAGTCGCCGGGCGGCGGGTCGCTGCCGGAGGAGACGCGCGCGCCGGTCGCCCTCGCCGCCCCGGAGCGCCACCGCGTCCAGGTGGAGGGCGAGGACTACGAGCTTGAGCACGGCTCGGTCGTGATCGCCGCGATCACCTCCTGCACGAACACCTCCAACCCGCAGGTGATGGTCGGCGCGGGGCTGCTCGCCAAGAAGGCGATCGAGCGCGGCCTCCAGCGCAAGCCATGGGTGAAGTCG
Source organism: Gaiellaceae bacterium (assembly GCA_036820565.1). Lineage (GTDB taxonomy): Bacteria > Actinomycetota > Thermoleophilia > Gaiellales > Gaiellaceae > DAISLG01. The sequence continues at coordinate 1,408 of DAISLG010000259.1, forward strand.
AGCCTCGCGCCCGGCTCGAAGGTCGTGACGGAGTACTTCGAGCGCGCCGGCCTCGACCGCTACCTCGACGAGCTCGGCTTCCAGACGGTCGGCTACGGCTGCACGACCTGCATCGGGAACTCGGGGCCGCTGCCGGAGGCGATCTCGGCCGCGGTCGGCAAGGGCGATCTCGTCGTCTGCGCCGTCCTCTCCGGCAACCGCAACTTCGAGGCGCGGATCCACTCCGAGGTGAAGGCCAACTACCTCGCCTCGCCGCCGCTCGTCGTCGCCTACGCGCTCGCGGGCCGGATGGATATCGACCTGGCGAGCGAGCCGCTCGGGCAGAACTCGGATGGCGAGAACGTCTACCTGCACGAGCTGTGGCCGAGCGCGCACGAGATCCAGGAGACGATCACCGCCTCGGTGCGCGGGGAGATGTTCGAGCGCACCTACGCGGACGTCTTTACCGGCGACGAGCAGTGGCGCTCGCTGCCCGTGCCCGCCGGCGAGCTGTTCGCCTGGGATCCCGGCTCGACCTACGTCCGGCTGCCGCCCTATTTCGAGGGCATGTTCCGCGAGCCGGGGGCGGTCGGCGACGTCGAGGGCGCCCGCTGCCTCGTGGTTCTCGGCGACTCGGTCACGACCGACCACATCTCCCCCGCGGGCGCGATCGGACCCGACTCACCGGCCGGGAAGTACCTGATCGAGCACGGGATCGCGCGCAAGGACTTCAACTCGTACGGCTCACGGCGCGGCAACCACGAGGTGATGGTGCGCGGCACATTCGCGAACGTGCGCCTGCGGAACCAACTCGTGCCAAGCTCGGAGGGTACCTGGACGGTGCACGTTCCCTCGGGCGAGGAGATGACGATCTTCGACGCGGCCGAGCGGTACCTCGCCGAGGGCACGCCGCTGATCGTGCTCGCCGGCAAGGAGTATGGCTCCGGCTCGTCGCGCGACTGGGCGGCCAAGGGCCCGAACCTGCTCGGCGTCAAGGCCGTGATCGCCGAGAGCTACGAGCGGATCCACCGCTCGAACCTGCTGATGGTGGGCGTCTTGCCGCTGCAGTTCCTGCCCGGCGACACGCGGGAGTCGCTCGAGCTGACCGGGCGCGAGGAGTTCTCGATCGTCGGCGTGGAGAACGGCGAGGCGGCCGAGGTGACGGTGCGGGCCGACGGGACCGAGTTCCGCGCCCGGGTCCGGCTCGAGACCCCGCGCGAGCGCGAGTACCTGCGCCATGGCGGCATCCTCCCGTTCGTGCTGCGGCGGCTGCTCGCGAGCTAGGGCTCG
>DAISLG010000260.1:0-2674 GCA_036820565.1 Gaiellaceae bacterium
TCCTCGAGGTGAACCAGAAGGTCGTCGACGCGCCCGAGACGGTGAACGAGGATCCTTACGGCGAGGGCTGGCTCGTCCGGATCCGGATGAGCGACCCGTCCGAGCTCGAGAGCCTGCTCGACGCCGCGGCCTACAAGACGCTGCTCGCCGAGCAGTGAGCTTCCTCTCGCTGACGGACAGCGATCGCGAGGCGATGCTCGCCGCGATCGGCGTCGACACGGTCGAGGACCTCTTCCGGGACATCCCGGAGGGCGTGCGCTTCCGCCGCGAGCTCGACGTGCCGCGCGCGCTGACCGAGTCGGAGCTCCAGGCGCACATGGAGGAGCTCGCAGCGAAGAACACGATCGAGCTGTCGTTCCTCGGCGCCGGCATCTACGACCACTACGTCCCCGCGGTCTGCGACGCGGTGCTCCAGCGCGGCGAGTTCCTCACGGCCTATACGCCGTACCAGCCCGAGATGAGCCAGGGCGTCCTCCAGGCGATCTTCGAGTACCAGACCGCGATCTGCGAGCTGACCGGGATGGACGTCTCGAATGCGTCCGGTTACGACGGGGCGACCGTCGCCGCCGACGCCTGCTACGTCGCGAAGCACGCCACCGGGCGCTCGAAGATCGTCGTCACGGAGGCGACGAACCCGCAGGTGCGCCAGGTCGTGAAGACCTACGCGCCCGGCTTCGGGCTCGAGATCGTCGAGGTCCTGCACGATGGCGGCGTCACCGATCCGGCGCGCGTGCGCGAGGCAGCCGAGGGCGCCGCGGCCGTGATCTTCCAGCAGCCGAACTTCTTCGGCTGCCTCGAGGCCGCGCCGGACCTGGCCGCCGCTGCGAACGACGCCGGCGCGATGCCGGTCGCCCACGTCGATCCGATCTCGCTCGGCGTGCTCGAGGCGCCCGGCAACTACGGCTGCGCGATGGCGATCGGCGAGGGGCAGGGTGCGGGCAACTCGATGAGCTACGGCGGCCCGCACTACGGCTTCCTCGCAGCGAAATCCGACTACGTCCGGCGACTCCCGGGCCGGATCATCGGCGAGACGACCGACGCGAACGGCGAGCGTGGCTACGTGTTGACGTTGCAGACCCGCGAGCAGCACATCCGCCGCGAGAAGGCGACCTCGAACATCACGACGAACCAGACACTGCTGGCGCTCGCAGGGCTCGTCTACCTCTCGTGGCTGGGTCCGCAGGGGCTCACGGAGCTGGGGGAGACCTGCATGGCCCTCGCCGCGCACGCGAAGGAGCGGCTCGGCCTCCCACTGCTGTTTCCCGAGCAGACAACATTCAAGGAGTTTGCCGTGCGCGTCGGACGGCCCGCACGCGACGTGATCCGCGATGCGCGTGCCAAGGGCGTCCACCCGGGCTACGCGCTCGGCCGCGACTACCCCGGAATGGACGATGTCCTGCTCGTCGCCGTGACCGAGAAGCGCACGATCGCGGAGATCGACCGGCTCGCCGAGGCGCTCGCGTGAAGCTGATCTACGAGAAGTCGCAGCCCGGCCGCCGCGGTGGCAGCGTGCCGCGCCCCGACCTGCCCGTGCCCGAGATTCCCGCGGGGCTCCGGCGTGCCGAGCCGCCCCGCCTGCCCGAGCTCGCAGAGCCCGAGGTGCTGCGCCACTTCACGCAGCTCTCGACGCGGAACTTCGGGATCGACTCGGGCTTCTACCCGCTCGGCTCGTGCACGATGAAGTACAACCCGCGCGTCAACGAGCGGGTCGTCGGGCTCCCCGGCTTCCGCGACCTCCACCCGCTCCAGGAGGAGGACGGGATCCAGGGCGCGCTCGAGCTCGAGTGGGAGCTTCAGGAGATCCTGCGCGAGTTGACGGGGCTCGATGCCGTCAGCCTTCAGCCCGCCGCCGGCAGCCAGGGCGAGCTGACCGGCCTGATGCTGATGCGCGCCTACTTCGCCGACCGGGGCGAGCAGCGGACGAAGATCGTCGTCGCGGACACCGCGCACGGCACGAATCCGGCGAGCGTGACCATGGCCGGATTCGAGGTCCAGAAGGTCGACACGGACGCCCGCGGGAACATCGACATCGGGCACCTGCGCGAGATGGTCGGTCCCGAGACGGCCGGCCTGATGCTCACGAACCCGTCCACGCTCGGGCTCTTCGACGAGCATGTGGAGGAGATCGCCCGGATCTTCCACGAGGCGGGCGCGCTCATGTATTACGACGGCGCGAACCTGAACGCGGTCTGCGGGATCTCGCGGCCCGGCGACATGGGCTTCGACATCGTCCACATCAACCTGCACAAGACGTTCTCGCAGCCCCACGGCGGCGGCGGCCCCGGCGGCGGCCCGATCGCCGTCCGCGACCGGCTCGAGCCCTACCTGCCGGTGCCGATGATCGTGCGCCGCGGCGACGGCTTCGGGCTCGACTTCGACCGCCCCAAGTCGATCGGGAAGGTGCGGGCCTTCACCGGCCCGTTCGGCGTGTTCGTCCGCTCCTACGCGTTCATGCGCATGTGGGGACCGGGCCTGAAGGAGATGTCCGAGGTGGCGGTGCTGAACGCGAACTACATGCTGGCGCGGCTCCGCGACGCGTACGAGTTGCCGTACGACCGGCTCTGCATGCACGAGTTCGTCATCTCGGCGCGCACCCTCAAGCGGGAGCACGGCGTGAGCGCGCTCGACGTCGCGAAGCGGCTGATGGACTACGGCTTCCACCCGCCGACGGTCT
>DAISLG010000261.1:0-2646 GCA_036820565.1 Gaiellaceae bacterium
GTCCCTCGTCGGCCCAATGGAGGTCCTCGAACACGACCACGAGCGGCCGCTGCTCCGCGAGCGCCTCGAAGAAGCGTCTCCAGGCCGCGAAGGCCTCGCCGCGCTCGGCGCCGGGATCCGGCTCTCCGCCCACGCCGACGAGCGGACGCAGGTGACCGTGGATCCAATCCGCGTCGTCCATACCCGCGACGGCCGCCCGGAGCTTCTCGTCGGCCGCTTCCGGCGGATCGGTCTCGAGGATGCCCGCCTGACTCTTGACCATCTCGCCCAGCGCCCAGAAGCTCACGCCCTCGCCGTACGGGAGTGAGCGCCCGTGCCGCCACCAGATCAGCTCCTGCTCGGCCTCGATCGCGCGGAAGAGCTCGTAGATGAGCCGGCTCTTGCCGATGCCGGGTTCGCCGACAAGGGTTACGAGCTGCGGGGATCGCTCGTCGCGCACCCGGGCGAGCGCGTCGACGAGGACGTCGACCTCGCGCTTGCGGCCGACGAGGCGCGCCCGCGGGCGGCTCACGTCGACCTCCAGCCGCGAGCGCGCCTGGACAGCCTCCCACACCGGCACCGGCTCAGCCTTCCCTTTCGCGTCGACGGCGGCGTGCTCCCGGTAGTCGATCACGTGTTGCGTCGCGCGGTGGGCCGACTCGCCGACGAGGATCCCGTTTTTCGGAGCTGCAGCCTGCAGGCGTGCGGCGGTGTTCACGATATCGCCGGCGACCATCCCCTCGCCCGCGTCGGGACGCGCATCGACGTTGACGAGCGCCTCGCCGGTGTTGACGCCGACGCGCACCTCGAGCGTGCCGTCCTCGACGATTCCGTCCCGGATTCCGAGCGCTGCACGAACGGCCCGCTCCGGGTCGTCCTCGTGCGCCACCGGCGCGCCGAACACCGCCATCACCGCGTCGCCGATGAACTTCTCGACCGTACCGCCGTGCCGCTCGAGCTCGGCCCGCAGCCGCTCGTGGTACGGACGCAGGATCGCGTCCACGTCCTCCGGATCCAGCGTCTCCGAGCGGCCGGTGAAGCCGACCAGGTCGGCGAACAGGACGGTCACGACCTTGCGCTCCCGGCGGGTGTCGGACGCGCTCACCCACCGAGTCTAGGGCCTCAGCCCAGGAAGGGCAGGAACGCCGCCAGGTCGACCGGGCCGCCTCCCGGAAGCCGGTCGCCGACGCAGACCGCGCCGCCGAGCTCCTGCTGCTCCCGGCGGCCGAGCCAGGCCGCCAGCGCCTCTTCGCGGGCGATCCGCTGGAGCGCGGCGGCGGCGACCCTGCTCGCGTCCGGCGCCGGTAGCTCGCCCAGCGGCTCCGCGCCCGCCGGGCCGCCGATCCCCAGCCACGGTGGGGCCGCCACCGCCGCGGCGACGCGAACGGGCACGTCCGCGTACGTGCGGACGAACGCGTCCACCGCCGCGGCCCGCGGCGGGCTCGTGCGCAGCCCGGACTCGATCGCCTGGCGCGCGAGCTCGTCCGCGAGCGCGTCGCGCACGATCGCCCGGGTCGCCCGTCCGCCGCGCACGACGGCGAGGTAGCGCCCGAGGCTTCCGCCGAAGCGCGTCGCGACGAGCGCCCGCTCGGCGACGGCCGCGTCGTGAGGCGTCACCGGGAAGCGCGCGCGGAGGATCGCGCGGTCGAACAGGACGGCGGTCGCGACGTCGGGGTCGCGGACCACGGGCAGGAGCCGTGCGATCCCGCGCGCCGAGATCCGCCCGGACGGGAACTCGCAGACGGTGCCGCCGAGCACGGCGATCCGCCCCACGGTCAGCGACACGTCGAAGCCCTTGCCCGCGGCACGCGGCCCGTCGCAGAGACGGGGATCGCGCGCCCACAGCCAGACGCACGCCGCCGCGGCCTTGTCCGGGTCGACGCCTGCGCCGCTGAACGTGGCCCAGCCCCACGACCAGATCGAGTCGATCCGCAGCTCGCGTGCGACCTGGCGGACCGCGAGCTGCTGGAGCTTGACGAGCTCGAACCAGGCGGTCGAGGGCTGGAGCCCCTCGCGGCCGCCTTCGCCGATCGCCGACTGGAACTGGAGCTCGAGCGCGACCCGGCTCGCGGGGATGCCGATCTCGGTGAAGTGACGGACGAGGCCGCGCATCCCCTGCCGCATGCTGCGACTCGCGCGCACGGGCCCGGACTCGTAGAGACCCTTCGGTTTCGGCGCGGTGAAGTAGACCTGCCGCACGAGCACCGCGACCTCGGCGGCCTGGCGCCACCAGTCGCCCGCTTCGCCGCCGGTGTAGGGCGGATTCGCGATCGTCAGGTATGGATGCGCCCCGCGTGCCGCGAGCTGGCGCAGAAGGTTGAGCACGTTCGCGCGGTATTGCGCGTTCGTGGCCGACCAGGGCGTTGCGGTCTGCGCGCCGAAGAGCTCGTTCTCCGCGACGACGGGGGTATCGCAGCCCGTCACCTGGACGGCGTAGTCGAAGAGCCTGTTCGCCCGGTCGACGATCGTGCCCGGGTCGGCGGGCTCGCTCGGCGTCCCGACGCGCTTGTTGAAGTTGAGGTCGAAGAAGACGGTGGCCGCGCCGGCCGCCCGCATCTCTGCCGGGACGTCGGTGCCGGAGGAGACGGCGAGGATCAGCCCCGGCTTCCGCGGGATCGCCGCGTCGTGACCGGCGTAGTCGGCCGAGAACGGCCTCGCGTCCGGGAT